>NZ_APIO01000058.1:0-28576 GCF_000408945.1 Pseudomonas sp. G5(2012) | reverse complement strand
CCGGCTTGCTGGCGATGGCGTTCTTGAAATCGCCCTCGCCAGCAAGCCTGCTCCTACAGTTTCTCAGGGGCGGGCCTTGAGTTGTTCCGCCGCAGCCTTCGCCAGGTCCGGCGGCAGGAAGTCCTTGTCCGGGTTGTAGTTGGGGTTGAGCCAACGTGCCAGATCCTGCAGATCCCCCGGGTTCAATGTACCGGCCTGCTGCTTCAAGCGCAGGTTGTCGAGGATGTAGTCGTAGCGGGTGTTGTTGTAGTCGCGTACCGAGGTGTAGAGCGAACGCTGCGCATCCAGCACGTCGACGATGTTGCGCGTACCTACCTGATAGCCGATTTCCGTCGCTTCCACAGCACTCTGGTTGGAGATGATCGACTGCTTGCGCGCCTGCACCTGCTCGACGTCAGTATTCACCGCACGGTGAAGGTCGCGGGTGTTTTCGACGATTTGCCGGCGCAGGGATTCGCGTTGCTGTTCGGTCTGGTCCAGTTGCGCATAGGACTGGCGCACCTGGGAGTTGATCAGGCCGCCGCTGTAGATCGGGATGTTCAATTGCAGGCCCACGGTGGTTTGCTCGACGTTACCGCCATAGGCCTGGGGAAAGCCGTTCGGGTTGCTAAAACCCAACGCATCGTTGTCGCCTTTTTCGTACTGCGCCACGGCGTCGAGGGTCGGCGCATGTCCAGCCTTGCGCTGTTTGAGTGTTTGCTCGGCAGCGCTGACGGCGTAGTTGCTGGCCAGTAGGTTGAGGTTTTGCTTGGCCGCCGTTTCGACCCAGGCTTTGGCGTCGTTCGGTGCTGGCGGGAGGATCGGCAAGTTGTGGCTGATGCCCTGGATCGAGTTGTACTGGCGGTTGGTCAGTGTCACCAGGGCTTCAAAGGCATCATCCACCTGGCGCTGGGCAACGATGCGATTGGCGCGTGCGGTGTCGTAGCTGGCTTGTGAGTTGAGCACGTCGGTCTTGTCCGAGAGCCCGACATCGAAGCGTTCGTTGGACTGATCGAGTTGACGCTTGAACGCGGCTTCCTCGGCCTTGGTCGAGGCAAGGTTGTCCTGGCTGCGCAACACGTTGAAGTAACTGTCGGCGGTCTGCAGGATCAGGTTCTGCTGGGTCGCGGAGAGTTGCAGCGCAGCCTGTTCATTGACGTCCTTGGCGGCCTGGAACTGGAACCAGCGATCGGCGCGGAAAAGCGGTTGCGCCAGGGTTGCCTGGTACGAATGCGCATTGCGGTTGGTCGTGGCCGAAGGCTGGTCGATGGCCGTGCGTACGTTGGAGACATTGGCGCCGCCCGACAGGTTGGGCAGCAAGCCTGCGCGGGCCTGGGGCACGACTTCCTTCTGGGCGCCATATTGGGCGATGGCGGCGGCGAGGTCGGCGTTGTTGTTGACCGCTTCCTGATAGACGCTGACCAGATCGGTCTTGGTCGATAAGGGCGCTTCTGCTGCCCAGGCCATTCCATTGGACGCACAAGACACGGCAAGGGCCAGTGAGAGTTTGCGCAGCATGAGGCGATCCCTAAAAGATTATGCTGATAATTTGAGCGCCAAGGCTACGGCGCGGCACCTGCAGCGTCAATGCGCAGCGTGGCCGTAGCGAGTGTAGTTGCGCGCTCGTCCCGCAACAATCCTGTAATTGCGCCATTCATCACGGTGTTTGCAGCGGTGTTGGCGTTCTTGGGCAGTTATGTCTAGACTGGCCGGGTTCTTGTCGGGGTGCCTTGCTATGAGGCTGAGATCGAATAATTTCGGATCCCGTTGAACCTGATCAGGTTAGCGCCTGCGTAGGGAACAAGATTTCTCGTCACCCGGCGAGTCCTCTTGTGCTTCGTCCGGGATGTTGTTCGACAATCGAACACCCCTCGAGCACTGAGCACAGCACAGCTGGTTTTCCCAGCGCACGTGCGTCCATTCGTTTACAGGTTCGCTCCGACAAAATTCCACTGCCTGGATGCTGTCTGGAGAGCCCGTGATGACTACAAAAGCAAAAATCGCCACCAACCTGAGTGACTCGGCCAAGGTCGATCAACAATCGGTTCAGCCGTTTACCCGTTCGCAAAAAATCTATGTCCAGGGTACTCGCCCGGACATCCTCGTGCCGATGCGCGAAATCAGCCTGGACGTGACGCCGACCGACTTCGGAGGCGAGGTCAACGCGCCGGTGGTGGTGTACGACACCTCGGGCCCTTACACCGATCCCAATGTCATCATCGATGTGCGCAAAGGCTTGGCCGATGTGCGCTCGCCATGGATCGAATCCCGCGGTGACACCGAGCGCCTGAGTGGCCTGAGTTCCAATTTCGGCCAGGAGCGCCTTGCCGATCCGGAACTGACCAAGCTGCGCTTCGCCCACGTCAACAACCCGCGTCGCGCCAAGCCGGGCGCCAACGTCAGCCAGATGCATTACGCGCGCAAAGGCATCATCACCGCCGAGATGGAATACGTCGCCATCCGCGAAAACATGAAGCTGGAAGTGGCCCGCGCCGCCGGCCTGCTGGACCAGCAACACGCCGGACACAGCTTCGGCGCCAGCGTGCCGAAAATCATCACACCAGAGTTTGTCCGTGACGAGATTGCCCGCGGTCGCGCGATCATTCCGGCCAACATCAACCACACCGAGCTGGAACCGATGATCATCGGCCGTAACTTCCTGGTGAAGATCAACGGCAACATCGGCAACAGTGCCCTGGGTTCGTCCATCGAAGAAGAAGTGGCGAAACTGACCTGGGGCATTCGCTGGGGTTCGGACACGGTCATGGACCTGTCCACCGGCAAGCACATTCACGAAACTCGCGAGTGGATCATCCGCAACTCGCCGGTACCAATCGGCACCGTGCCGATCTACCAGGCCCTGGAAAAAGTCGGTGGTGTGGCCGAAGACCTGACCTGGGAGCTGTTCCGCGACACGCTGATCGAGCAAGCCGAGCAGGGTGTCGACTACTTCACCATCCACGCCGGCGTGTTGTTGCGCTACGTGCCGATGACCGCCAAGCGTGTGACCGGCATCGTTTCCCGTGGCGGTTCGATCATGGCCAAGTGGTGCCTGGCGCACCACAAGGAGAACTTCCTCTACACCCATTTCGAAGACATCTGCGAAATCATGAAGGCCTACGACGTCAGCTTCTCGCTGGGCGATGGCCTGCGTCCGGGCTCGATTGCCGATGCCAACGACGAAGCGCAGTTCGGCGAACTGGAAACCCTCGGCGAGCTGACCAAGATCGCCTGGAAGCACGACGTGCAGTGCATGATCGAAGGCCCGGGCCACGTGCCGATGCAGTTGATCAAGGAGAACATGGACAAGCAGCTCGAGTGCTGCGACGAAGCGCCGTTCTACACCCTCGGCCCGCTGACCACCGACATTGCGCCGGGCTACGACCACATCACCTCCGGCATCGGTGCGGCGATGATCGGCTGGTTCGGTTGCGCCATGCTCTGCTACGTGACGCCGAAAGAGCATTTGGGGCTGCCGAACAAGGATGACGTGAAGACCGGGATCATCACCTACAAGATCGCCGCGCACGCCGCCGATCTGGCCAAAGGACATCCCGGCGCGCAGATCCGCGACAATGCCTTGAGCAAGGCGCGTTTCGAATTCCGTTGGGAAGACCAGTTCAACCTGGGCCTGGATCCGGACACCGCTCGTTCGTATCACGATGAGACGTTGCCGAAGGATTCGGCCAAGGTCGCGCACTTCTGCTCCATGTGCGGGCCGAAATTCTGCTCGATGAAGATCACCCAGGAAGTCCGCGAGTATGCGGCCAACCAACGGATCGAAGCGGTGGACGTGGACGTCGCCCAAGGCATGGCCGAACAGGCCGAGCGCTTCAAGCAGGAAGGCAGTCAGCTTTACCAGAAAGTTTGATCTGACAACCTCGTGCTGATCATTCCCACGCTCTGCGTGGGAATGCAGCCCGTGACGCTCCGCGCCACTGGACGCAGAGCGTCCCTTGAGGCATTCCCACGCAGAGCGTGGGAACGATCACACATCACAACAAATGTCCCTCTGAGATAACACCCTTGAGCATTCAACCGAGTACTTATTCACCTGGAATCGCGGTGCCAGCCGACAAGCGTGTGTTCGGCGGTCGCGATCTGTTTTCCCTGTGGTTCTCTCTCGGCATCGGCCTGATGGTCTTGCAGACCGGTGCGTTGCTCGCGCCAGGCCTGGGTCTGTCCGGCTCTTTGCTGGCTATTTTCCTCGGCACGCTGGTCGGCGTCCTGTTGCTGGCCGCCGTCGGCGTGATCGGCAGCGATACCGGCCTGTCGTCGATGGCCGCGCTCAAGCTTAGCCTGGGCAATCGGGGCGCGAGCCTGCCAGCCGTACTGAACCTGCTGCAGCTGATTGGTTGGGGCTCGTTCGAGATCATCGTCATGCGCGATGCCGCCAGCCTGTTGGGCGCAAAGGCCTTCAGCGATGGCAGTGCGCTGTCCAATCCAGTGCTGTGGACGCTGTTTTTCGGCGCGCTTGCGACCCTGTTGGCCGTCAGCGGCCCCTTGACCTTCGTGCGCCAGATCCTGCGCAAATGGGGCATCTGGCTGCTGCTGGCAGCGTGCATCTGGCTGACCTGGAACCTGTTCGCCAAGGCCGACCTGGCCGCCTTGTGGGCCCAGGCCGGCGACGGTTCAATGCCGTTTGCCGTGGGTTTTGACATTGCCATCGCGATGCCGCTGTCGTGGCTGCCGCTGATCGCCGACTACTCGCGTTTCGGCAAGCGGGCGAAAAACGTTTTCGGTGGTACCGCAATTGGCTTCTTTATCGGTAACTTCTGGCTGATGAGCCTGGGCGTGGCCTACACCCTGGCGTTCGCGCCGAGCGGTGAAGTCAATGCCTTGCTGTTGGCATTGGCGGGCGCGGGCCTGGGTATTCCACTGTTGCTGATTTTGCTGGACGAATCGGAAAACGCCTTCGCCGACATTCACTCGGCAGCCGTTTCCAGCGGGATTCTATTGCGCCTGAAAGTCGAGCACCTGGCCTTGGCCATTGGCGTGATCTGCACCCTGATCGCCTTGCTGGCACCACTGGCCCAGTACCAGAACTTCCTGCTGTTGATCGGCTCGGTGTTCGCGCCGCTGTTCGGCGTGGTGCTGGTGGATCACTTCATCCTGCGCAAGCGCAGTGGCCAGGTTGCCTCAGCTGCATTGCGCTGGCCGGCGCTGCTCGCCTGGTTGGGCGGGGTCAGCACCTATCACCTGCTGGCTAATCTGTATCCGGATATTGGCGCAACCCTGCCGGCGTTGATCCTCGCAGGGCTGCTGCAGTTGGTGCTGGGTCGGGCCTTCAGTTACGGCCAGGAAACAGCTCGGGCTTGATGATGCCGTTCAGGCGAGGGTAGGGGATCTTCAATTCGACATGGCCCAGCGCGTAAGGCGCGATGCTGCTGGTTTCGTACTTGAGGATCACCCCGCCATAGGTCAGCGCCACGTTCTGGGTTTTCTGGAACGGCCAGCTCTTGACGAACTCCGGTTCCTGATCGAGCTTGGTGCTGATCAACCAGCTGTTGTGCGCCACCTGCGCCGCTTTCCAGAACGCCTCTTCCTGCCCTGGCACCAGCATGTCCGAAAGCGTCAGCACTTTCTGCTGTTGGCGCGAGTAGTTGATGAAACCTCGTCCCGGTGTGCCATGGGCGCCGCCGGTGTCCAGGTAACTGGACAATTCGATGATCACCAGTCCGTCATGCTGTTCACGTACCTTGGCCTGCAAATAGCTGCTGTTGCGCGGGCCGGCGGTGCGCAAAAATTGTTCGCGATAGGCCGCCAGTGTCGGCGCCACCGGGGCGTCGGGCGAGGTGCGGGTCATTTGCAGCAGGCGTTTTTCGATGATGCCGTCAAGCGCAGGCTCGGCGGGAAAGTGCAGGGTGTCGATGTTCACCAGCGGGCAGTCCTGGTCCGAACAGCCTGGCTTGAGCTGCTCGGTGGCGTCGCGGGTGGTTTCCAGCGGCGCGCGATAATTGGGCTGGAACAGGCTCTGGCAAGCGCCAAGGGTCAGGGCGAGAGCGGCCACGGAGGCAATTTTAAAAAGTGACATGGGTGTCCTTGATAAAACAGGGAAAGGCAAAAAGTTACCCGCTTCGACTATCAACGGAGCAGTCAGTTCGCCACTAAGCTAATTAGAGTGGGTTTCGTACTCACCGTCTATCTCGATGAAGGTAAAGGGGCTGCATCAAACCTCACGGGCGCGTTAGGATGGCGCGAAGTCGAGGTTCCGGGAATGAACCTCGTATCGGTTTGAAGTAAGAGGATAGTCATGACTGATTTTGCCAAAGCCATTCCGACCGCCGTGGATATCGTTCGGCGTGAAAAGTGCTTCGAGGGTTTCTACAAGCTCGATCGCGTGCACTTGCGCCACGAATTGTTCGCCGGCGGCATGAGTCGCGAGATCAGCCGTGAACTGTTCGTGCGCCACGATGCGGTGTGCATGCTGCCCTATGACCCGAAGCGCGACGAAGTGGTACTGATCGAGCAGTTTCGCGTCGGCGCCATGGGCAAGACTGACAATCCATGGCTGATCGAACTGGTCGCTGGTCTGATCGACAAGGATGAGCAACCGGAAGAAGTTGCTCACCGCGAAGCGCAGGAGGAAGCTGGGCTTGTGATTGGGGCACTGTGGCCGATGACCCGATATTTTCCATCGCCGGGCGGCAGCAACGAATTCGTGCATTTGTACCTCGGACGTTGCGATAGTAGTGGGGTAGGCGGCCTGCATGGGCTGGAGGAAGAGGCTGAAGATATCCGCGTCACGGTGTGGGCGTTTGAAGATGCCCTGCAAGCCGTACGCGACGGACGTATTGCCAACGCGCCCAGCATCATTGCCTTGCAATGGCTGGCACTGAACCGCGTTGAAGTGAGGGGGTTATGGTCGTAAACAAGTTGCGCGATCGCTATCGGGTGGACCTCGTGGGGCTGCAGGCGTCCTGTGAGGCGAACTACGCGCGCCTTATGCGACTGTTGCCGGACATGCGCAGCGAGCCAGCGGCGCGGCGGATTGCCGTGACCCATGGCGACCAGATGCTGGGCGTGCTGGCGCTGGAAGTGCTGCAGGTTTGTCCCTACACCACGACCCTGCAGGTGCGGCAGGAACACAGCCTGCCGTGGCTGCCGGTGCCGCAACTGGAAGTGCAGGTCTATCACGACGCGTGCATGGCCGAAGTGGTCAGCGCCGAACATGCACGGCGCTTTCGCGGCATCTATCCTTACCCGAACGCCTCGATGCACCAGCCCGACGAAAAGGCCCAGCTGAACATGTTTCTGGGCGAGTGGCTGAGCCATTGCCTGGCACTGGGGCATGAGTACGAAGTCGTCCGTTAGTTGTGAACTGCGTCAGGTTCACAGGTTTCCCCTTTCGATCGTCTCCCAGCATAATCACGTCTCTCACCCAATCCGTGTTCACGCCCTGGGAGAACACCTTGCCGAGCGTATCCTCATTGACCAGCGCCGATCCGGCATTCCTGGTGCAACTCTCCGACAGTCATCTGTTTGGCGAGGCGCACGGCACGCTGTTGGGCATGAATACCCGCGACAGCCTGCAAAAAGTCATTGAATTGGTGCGAGTGCAGCAGTCGCAGATCGATCTGCTCCTGGCCACGGGCGATCTGTCCCAGGACGGTACTCTTGCGTCATACCAGCAGTTTCGTGAATTGACCCGGCAGCTCGACGCGCCGGCCCGTTGGATTCCCGGCAACCACGACGAGCCGCAAATCATGGCCGAGGCCGCGGTGCAAAGTGCTTTGCTGGACTCGGTGGTGGATATCGGCAACTGGCGGGTCACACTGCTCGACTCGGCAGTACCCGGCTCGGTGCCGGGGTATTTGCAGGACGAACAGTTACAACTGCTGGCTCGTTCATTGAGCGAAGCACCGGAGCGGCACCATCTGGTGTGCTTGCACCACCACCCCGTATCGATCGGCTGTGCGTGGATGGAGCCCATCGGGCTGCGTAATCCTGAAGCTTTTTTTGAGGTTCTGGATCGCTTTCCTCAGGTGCGCGCCGTGCTGTGGGGGCATGTGCATCAGGAAATCGATCAATTGCGTAACAACGTGCGTCTGATTGCCTCGCCATCGACCTGCATTCAGTTCGAACCGGGCAGTGAGGATTTCAAGGTCGGAGAGCAGGCTCCGGGGTATCGCTGGTTACGGCTGTTGCCGGATGGGCGGCTTGAAACGGGTGTGGAACGTGTGACCGGCTTCGACTTCCAGGTCGATTACGGCTCCGACGGTTACTGACACGCCCACCGTCACTGTAGGAGCGAGCACGCTCGCGAAAAACGCGATGACGACACTGGAAAACAGGTCACCAGCGTTATCGTTGGCGACCATCTCGAGCATGCTCGCTCCTACAGGGGGCATCCAACATCTGCGACACCCTGTAAACTCCGCCTTCCTTACCCGACCCACAGGGAGTCTTCATGTCCGGCTCGATCCTTTATATCCATGGCTTCAACAGCGCGCCGGCGTCGAAAAAGGCCACTCAGTTGAGTGACGTGATGGAGCGCCTGGGCTTGAGCGACCATCTGCGTGTGCCGGCCCTGCATCACCATCCCCGCGAGGCCATTGGCCAGCTGGAGCAGGCGATTGAAGCGCTCGGACGACCGCTGCTGGTCGGAAGCTCACTCGGCGGCTACTATGCGACTCACCTGGCCGAGCGCCATGGCTTGAAAGCCCTGTTGATCAACCCTGCCGTCAGCCCGCATCGGATGTTCGACGGGTTCCTGGGTACACAGAAAAACCTGTATACCGAACAGACTTGGGAAATGACCCACGACCACGTGACGGCCCTCGCCGAGCTGGAAGTGCCGGCACCCCAGGACCCACAGCGCTATCAGGTATGGTTGCAGACCGGTGACGAAACGCTGGACTATCGCCTTGCCCAGCAGTATTACCGGGCTTGTGCCTTACGCATCCAGGCGGGTGGCGACCATGGTTTCCAGGGTTTCGCCGAGCGGCTTCCGGCAATGCTGAGTTTTGCCGGCATTGGCGCAGATTTGTACCAGGCGATTGATTTCACCGCGCTGTGAAACCTTGCCCCTATTTTCAATGAAAGACTGACGACGAGACCCCATGGCCACTCCCAGCGCTAGCTCTTATAACGCCGACGCCATCGAAGTCCTCTCGGGCCTCGACCCGGTGCGTAAACGCCCCGGCATGTACACCGATACCAGTCGGCCGAACCACCTCGCCCAGGAAGTCATCGACAACAGTGTCGACGAAGCCTTGGCCGGGCATGCCAAATCGGTGCAGGTCATCCTCCACGCCGATCACTCGCTGGAAGTCAGCGATGACGGCCGTGGCATGCCAGTGGATATCCATCCCGAAGAAGGCGTTTCGGGCGTCGAACTGATCCTCACCAAGCTTCATGCGGGCGGCAAGTTCTCCAACAAGAACTACCAGTTCTCCGGCGGTCTGCACGGGGTGGGTATTTCGGTGGTCAACGCCTTGTCGACCGAAGTCCGGGTGCGTGTAAAACGTGACGGCAACGAATACCAGATGACCTTCGCCGACGGTTACAAGAAAACCGAGCTGGAAATCGTCGGTACGGTTGGCAAGCGCAACACCGGGACCAGCGTGTTCTTCGCCCCGGACCCGAAATACTTCGATTCTCCGAAATTCTCCATCAGCCGCCTCAAGCACGTGCTCAAGGCCAAGGCCGTCCTGTGCCCGGGGTTGCTGGTCAGTTTTGAAGACAAGGCCAGCGGCGAGAAAGTCGAATGGCATTACGAAGATGGCCTGCGTTCCTACCTGGTCGATGCCGTCAGCGAATTCGAGCGTCTGCCGGACGAGCCGTTCTGCGGCAGCCTGGCCGGTAACAAGGAAGCCGTGGACTGGGCGCTGCTGTGGCTGCCGGAAGGTGGCGACGCGGTGCAGGAAAGCTACGTCAACCTGATCCCGACCGCCCAGGGCGGTACTCACGTCAACGGCCTGCGCCAAGGCTTGCTCGACGCCATGCGCGAGTTCTGCGAGTTCCGCAGCCTGTTGCCACGCGGTGTGAAGCTGGCGCCGGAAGACGTCTGGGAGCGCATCGCTTTTGTGCTGTCGATGAAGATGCAGGAGCCGCAATTCTCCGGGCAGACCAAGGAACGTCTGTCGTCCCGGGAAGCGGCGGCATTCGTCTCTGGCGTGGTCAAGGACGCCTTCAGCCTGTGGCTCAACGCCCACCCGGAAACCGGTCTGGCGCTGGCAGAACTGGCGATCAGCAACGCCGGTCGTCGCCTGAAGGCCAGCAAAAAGGTCGAGCGCAAGCGCATCACCCAGGGGCCGGCATTGCCGGGCAAGCTCGCCGATTGCGCCGGGCAGGACCCGATGCGTTCCGAGTTGTTCCTGGTGGAAGGTGATTCCGCTGGCGGTTCGGCCAAGCAGGCGCGGGACAAAGAGTTCCAGGCGATCCTGCCGTTGCGCGGCAAGATCCTCAATACCTGGGAAGTCGACGGCAGCGAAGTGCTGGCCAGCCAGGAAGTGCACAACATTGCCGTGGCCATTGGCGTCGATCCGGGCGCCGCGGACATGAGCCAGCTGCGCTACGGCAAGATCTGCATCCTCGCTGACGCCGACTCCGACGGGCTGCACATTGCAACGCTGCTCTGTGCATTGTTCGTCCAGCATTTCCGCCCATTGGTGGACGCTGGTCACGTCTACGTCGCCATGCCGCCGCTGTACCGTATCGACCTGGGCAAAGAGATCTACTACGCCTTGGATGAAGCCGAGCGCGACGGGATTCTCGATCGCCTGGTGGCCGAGAAGAAACGCGGCAAGCCGCAGGTCACTCGATTCAAAGGCCTGGGTGAGATGAACCCACCGCAGTTGCGCGAAACCACCATGGACCCCAATACCCGGCGTCTGGTGCAGCTGACCCTCGGTGAGGATTTCGCCGCGACTTCGGAAATGATGGACATGCTGCTGGCGAAAAAGCGCGCCGGTGACCGCAAGAACTGGCTGGAGTCCAAGGGCAACCTGGCGGAGGTGCTGGGCTGATGCGGCTGGGCTTTGCCCTGGCGTGTGCGTTGCTGCTGACCTCGATGACGGTGTCTGCCAAGCCGACACCGCAGTTGCGCCTGTTGTCCGAACATGCCGTGGACGGCATGCGCGGTGGCAACCTGTCCGGGCTGGCCCAGTGCGGCAACGAGCTGTGGACAGTCTCCGACCGCGACGACGATCAGATCTACCGCCTGGAGACTGGCGAGGGTGCCTGGCACGCGGAAGCGGTGGGCATCGGTGTCCCGCCCGTACCCGACAGCGGCTTGCCCTGGGGTTTGCGTTCGCGGGCCTGGGTGTCGTCGTTCGTGCGTGGCGGTGACTTGGACTTCGAAGGGATCACCTGCGACAGCGCCGGAAATCGCTACGTGGTTAGTGAGTCCCATGCGGCGGTGCTGCAAATTCCGCCAACCGGACCGACCTCCTGGCTGAAGATTTCGCCGATCATGGTTCGCGAGGCCCGGGCCAGTGGGCTGTTGCTGCGTTTCAATGCATTGTTCGAAGGCCTGGCGATCAATCCGCAAGGTGACCAGTTGTGGTTGGCTGCCGAGCGCGAGAGTCGCGGGTTGCTACTGATCAAGCGCAAGCAAACCGTGTGGGACTGCGACGGCGGTTGTGTGCTGTTGAGTGAAGGGGGAAAGGAAATGCAACCTGCACAATTTCCCAGCGCCAGAGCGATGCCCCGGGATTTTGCCGATTTGTCATGGTTCGACGGCAAGTTGTTTACCCTCGAGCGCAACGCGTACGAGATTTGTCGTCGTGATGCGGTGACTGCCAAAGTCGAACGCTGCTGGTCCTTTGCCGATGAGGCATTGCAGGAAAATCGTCGTTATCCCCAGGGCTTTGCACTGACCGAAGCGTTGATCGTGGACGCCGAGGGTGCCTGGATCGGTGTCGATAACAACAACGGTGCCCGCGCCGATGGCGAGGTACGTCCGATCGTCTGGCGCTTCGCTGCACCTGAAGGTGGCTGGAGTGCCAAGCCATGAGCCAGCAAACGCCGGGCAAACGTGCCGGTCGCGTCTTGATGGTCTTGGCCTGGTGCGCCGCGTTGTTCCTGGCGACGCGTTTTTTCGGCCAGTGGGAAGAGCGTCAGCAAAACCCGAACGTGGTAGTGAGCTCGGAGCTCGGCGATGGTTTCGTCGAAGTGAAACTGATCGGCAACGGCCAGGGACATTTCGTTGCCAGCGGCCATATCAATGGTCAGCCGGTGAATTTCATGCTCGATACCGGGGCGACCGATGTGGCGATCCCGGCACAATTGGCGCAGCGGCTGAAACTGGAACAAGGCTTCGGGGTGACCCTGAGCACCGCCAATGGTCGCACCGAGGGTTATCGAACCCGCGTCGACCGGCTGCAACTGGGCGACATTGTGTTGCGTGATGTGCGCGCCATCGTCGTGCCAGGCCTGGATGGCGATCAAGTGCTGCTCGGTATGAGCGCGCTGAACAAACTTGAATTTACCCAGCGCGGTGGCACCATGCTGCTGCGCCAGACAACGAACCGATGAGGCCCGCATGAGCGACTCCCTTGATCTCAGCCTGGACGGTGTAGAACGCCGATCACTGGCTGACTTCACCGAAAATGCCTACCTCAACTACTCCATGTACGTGATCATGGACCGTGCCTTGCCGCATATCGGCGACGGCCTGAAACCGGTACAGCGGCGTATCGTCTACGCCATGAGTGAGCTGGGGCTGGACGCCGATTCCAAGCACAAGAAATCGGCGCGTACCGTCGGTGACGTGCTCGGCAAGTTCCACCCCCATGGCGACTCGGCCTGCTACGAAGCCATGGTCCTGATGGCCCAGCCATTCAGCTACCGCTACACGCTGGTGGATGGCCAGGGTAACTGGGGTGCGCCGGACGATCCCAAGTCCTTCGCCGCCATGCGATACACCGAAGCGCGGCTGTCGCGCTACTCCGAAGTGCTGCTCAGCGAGCTGGGCCAGGGCACGGCGGACTGGGGGCCGAACTTCGACGGCACACTCGACGAGCCTCTGGTGTTGCCGGCGCGTTTGCCGAACATCCTGCTGAACGGCACCACCGGTATCGCAGTGGGCATGGCCACCGATGTGCCGCCGCACAACCTGCGCGAAGTCGCCGGCGCCTGCGTGCGTTTGCTCGATGAGCCCAAGGCCACGGTCGAACAGCTCTGCGAGCACATCCAGGGGCCGGATTATCCGACTGAAGCAGAAATCATCACGCCGCGCGCCGACCTGCTGAAAATCTATGAAACAGGTCGTGGTTCGGTGCGCATGCGCGCCGTTTATCACATCGAAGACGGCGACATCATTGTTACCGCGCTGCCGCATCAGGTCTCAGGTGCAAAGGTGCTGGAACAGATCGCGGCGATGATGCAGGCAAAACCATCGAAAGCCCCGCAGATCGCCGATTTGCGCGACGAGTCGGACCACGAGAATCCGTGCCGCATCGTGATCATTCCGGGCGCCCGGAAAAATTTCGACCACGATGCCTTGATGCAGCACCTGTTCGCCAGCACCGAGCTGGAGTCGAGCTACCGG
Source organism: Pseudomonas sp. G5(2012) (assembly GCF_000408945.1). Taxonomy (NCBI): domain Bacteria; kingdom Pseudomonadati; phylum Pseudomonadota; class Gammaproteobacteria; order Pseudomonadales; family Pseudomonadaceae; genus Pseudomonas; species Pseudomonas sp. G5(2012). The sequence continues at coordinate 15,102 of NZ_APIO01000058.1, read as the reverse complement.
GTCAACATCAACATCATCGGACTGGACGGCAAGCCGCAGTTGAAAAACCTGCGGGCGCTGCTGGTCGAGTGGTTGGCGTTCCGGGTCCAGACCGTGCGTCGTCGCCTGCAGTTCCGCCTGGACAAGGTCGAGCGTCGCTTGCACCTGTTGGACGGTTTGTTGATCGCCTACCTCAACCTGGATGAAGTGATCCATATCATCCGCACCGAGGAGCAGCCAAAAGCCGCGCTGATCGAACGATACGCCCTGAGTGAAATCCAGGCTGACTACATCCTCGACACCCGCCTGCGTCAGTTGGCGCGACTGGAAGAGATGAAGTTGCGTGCCGAGCAGGATGAACTGCTCAAGGAACAAGCCAAGCTGCAAGCGCTGCTGAGTAGCGAAGCCAAGTTGAAAAAGCTGGTACGCACCGAGCTGATCAAGGACGCCGAGACCTATGGTGACGACCGTCGCTCGCCAATCGTCGAGCGTGCTGAAGCCAAGGCGCTGACCGAGCACGATCTGCTGCCGAACGAAAAAGTCACCGTCGTGCTCTCGGAAAAAGGCTGGGTTCGCTCCGCCAAGGGCCATGACATCGACGCCACCGGTCTTTCCTACAAGGCCGGGGATGGTTTCAAGGCCTTGGCGGCGGGGCGTTCCAACCAGTTTGCGGTGTTTATCGATTCCACCGGTCGCAGCTATTCGGTGGCCGCGCACACCTTGCCGTCGGCCCGTGGCCAGGGCGAACCGCTGACCGGCCGTCTGACGCCGCCGCCAGGGGCGAACTTTGAATGCGTGCTGATGCCCGAAGATGATGCGCTGTACGTCATTGCCTCGGACGCCGGTTACGGTTTCGTCGTAAAAGGTGAAGACCTGCAGGCCAAGAACAAGGCGGGCAAGGCATTGCTGAGCCTTCCAAACAACGCCAAGGTGATTCTGCCGCGTGCGGTGGCCGATCGTGAGCACAACTGGCTGGCCTCGGTGACCACCGAAGGTCGCTTGCTGATCTTCAAGATCAGCGATCTGCCACAATTAGGTAAGGGCAAAGGCAACAAGATCATCGGGATTTCCGGTGAGCGCGTAGCCAGCCGCGAAGAATATGTCACGGACATCGCCGTTGTGCCGGATGGCGCTACGTTGGTGCTTCAGGCAGGTAAACGTACATTGTCACTGAAAGCGGACGACCTGGAGCACTACAAAGGTGAACGTGGCCGCCGTGGTAACAAATTGCCACGTGGCTTCCAGAGGGTAGATGCGCTGCTCGTCGAAAACCTCAATTAAGCGTCCTAGAGCGCCTGATCTGCGATTTAACGCGTAGATCGGCGCTTTGGCGCTGGAGTCGGAACGCATATTCACGGATGATATGGCCTTTCAAGCGCCGGCGTGGCCGAGCGTTCTTCACATTTATTGAGTATTTTCACTGTGATTAGCCTTGTGGCAATCACCTGGATGGGACGATGACTGCTCTGCGCCTTCCTTTTATTTTGATGCTCGCCGGCGTATTTGGCCTGGCGGGTTGCAGCGTTCACCAGCCGGTGTCGCTGTACCAACTGGACAGTGGAAGTCCGGTCCAGCCTGCGCAAAGCGCGGGCATGGCGGTTTTGTTGGGCCCGGTAACCGTGGCGGACTACCTGCAGCGCGAAACCCTGCTGCAGCGTCAGCCCGATGGCAGCCTGCAAGCCTCGACCGATGGCCGCTGGGCTGGCAGCCTGTCTTCCGACATCGATCAACTGCTGCTGCGTCAGGTGGCCGGTCACCTGGACAGCCAGCGCGTAGTGCTGTCGCCTGCGACAACGGGGTTCACACCGGATGTCCAGGTCCTGTTGACCATCACGCGTCTGGATTCGGGTGAAAAGCAGCCGGCTATCCTCGATGCGCAATGGCGTTTGATCGACCGTCGTGGCCAGGTGCGCGATAATCGCATCATCCATCTGCAGGAACAGCACACCGGCAGCACGGCGGCTCAGGTTCAAGCGCAGGGTGCGTTGCTGCAGAAGCTCGCTGAACAGCTGTCGGTCGCGCTCAAGCCGCTGGCCAACCAGCCACCGATTGCCGAAGCGCCACGCAAACCGGCAGCCAAGCCCGCAGCGCCGGCGGCGGAGCAGGAAAAACAGCCGAAGATCCCGATGGCTGCTCCGATCCGTACGGATATGGAAGTGTTTCGCTTCTAGGTTCGGACCGGTACAACACAAAGCCCGCCTCGTGCGGGCTTTGTTGTTTCTGCTGCGTACTGATCGTTCCCACGCTCTGCGTGGGAATGCAGCCCGTGACGCTCTGCGTCACAACGGTGCCAGGGTTGGGATATGAGGTGAGGCTGGAACGCGGAGCGTCCCTTGAGGCATTCCCACGCAGAGCGTGGGAACGATCAGCCCGCAGACGATCACTCATCTGCGAGCTTCTTTACAGCGGGGCTAAGGCTACGCGCGGCGTTCGTGCATCCGCGCCAGCTGTCGCTCGAGCATCGACGGATAAGGCTCCATCAGCCGCTCCACGCAGCAGGCGCCTTCAGGGCTGGCGATCGGGCGGATCCGTGCGCGCTGGCGGATCAGGGCGTCGTCATTGATCTTGCGTTCCACTAGCAGCAGGTTGCGGCTGTGCTGCGACAGGGCCAGGGCATCCTGCGCGGCGTCGGTCAGCAACAGGTCGATCTGGCTCAGGCCAAACAGTTCGTCGCCCAGGGTCAAGCCAAGCTGCAATTGCAAGGTGATGCCGCTGTCGGCGACTTCGATCTGCAGTTGATGGCCCAGCGCCCGCAGCAGCTCGCCGCAGCAGATGGCGTTGGTCAGGTAATCGTCGCCGCTGTCTTCGTTGTGGAACAGCATCAGCGTGCTGCCATCGTTCAGGGTATGCAGTTCGCTCTGGTAGAGCGAAGCAGCCTGGTCGAGGCAGTCGCGGTAGCGTTTGAGCAACTCTTCCAGGCGTGTCCGGGGCAGGCGTCGCAGTTGTTCCTGTGAGCCCAACTGTACGGCCAGAACGGCGCTGTGCTGCGGCACGCTGGAGGCCACGGGCTTGCCCAACGGTTTGGCGGTGCTTGCTGGCGCATCATCGAGCAGATCGGCGAACGCATCGTCGTCATCATCTTCAACGGTACTGACGACACGTCGTGGCGCGGCCTTCATCGCGGCCATCGGGCGGCTTTCATCGAAACTCGGATCGCGCAGGTTACGCACTTCGAAGCCCGGTTCAGCATCGTCGTCCTCGGCATCGTCGAGTTCAGGTTCTGGCACGGGCTCCGGTTCAGCCGGTTCCGGCGCGAATTCGGCATGCAGCTGGCGCGCCAGGTCGCCGATCTCGTCATTACGCTCGGTGGCCGGGGTGTATTCGTCGATGTTGCGCAACCACACCCGCAATTGCAGTAGCGGCGTAGAGAGATATCGCCCCATGCGCAGGCTCAATGCCAGGGACAGGGCCAGCAGGATCGCGCTCAAAATCCCCATGCTCTGCAGGCTGATGGTCATCGGCTGCTGGAACTGATCCATGTCCAGGCTGATGCGCAGCTGACCGGCGGTCACGTCCTGGAAAGTGATCTTGCTCTGATAGATGCCTTCGGCCTCGCCCAGCAGGCCATGCTTGGGACGCTGGCCGGCCTCGGCAAGGATGCGGTTATCCATGCTGTAGATGGCGGCGTGGGCCACCAGCTTGTTCTTGGTCAGGTTGTTGAGCAGGACATTGAGGCTGAGGATGTCGTTGGACACCAACAGCTCGGTGGCGGAGGTGGCCGTCTGCATGGTCAGGCTTTCACCCAGCGCATCCGCCTGCTCGTGCATGGCCTGCTTGAACTGCAAACCCATCACGCAGGCGTAGATCACCAGGGCCAGAGCGACCAGGATCACGTTATGGCTGGCAATGCGCAATGCAATCGGTACACGGCGGTGGCGCAGTGCACGGAAGATCAGCAGAAAGAAGTTATCGGTTTTTACTGGCGTGGGCCGGTTCACTTGAGCTCGGCTCTTTTGTCCGTGAAGTTGACGCGCAGTATAGCGACAGGCCCTAGGCCGTCAAAGCGCTCACGGTGCCCGATGGTCACTGAATGTGGGTAGAATGCGGTTTTTTTCCACTTGCGGGGGTGCGCCTTGCGCGAAATCGTCCTGATAAACATCACGGGAGTCGACCGTCCGGGTTTGACTGCGGCCATTACCGGCGTTCTGGCCCAGGGTGGTGTGAACATTCTCGACATCGGTCAGGCGGTGATCCACGACACCCTGTCGTTCGGCATCCTGGTTGAAATTCCTGATACCGAACAAGGCAAGTCGGTGCTCAAGGACATCCTGTTCAAGGGCTATGAGCTGGATCAACAGGTGCGTTTCACGCCGGTGTCCGAAGAGGATTACCAGCAGTGGGTCGGCAACCAGGGCAAAAAACGCCATATCGTGACCCTGCTGACGCGCAAGGTCACCGCCGGGCAATTGCAGGCCGTGAGCTCGATCACCGCCAAGTATGGCTTGAACATCGATCACATCGATCGCCTGTCCGGGCGCATGCCTTTGGATACCCCGGACGATAAAGGCAAGGGTTGCATCGAATTCTCCGTGCGCGGCGAAGCAGCTGATCCGCAGGCACTGCGGGCCGAATTCCTCAGTGTCGCCCAGGAATTGAACGTCGACATCGCCTTTCAGGAAGACTCGTTGTTTCGTCGTAACCGCCGTCTGGCGGTGTTCGACATGGACTCGACCCTGATCGAAGCCGAAGTCATCGATGAGCTGGCCAAAGCGGCCGGCGTGGGCGACAAGGTTTCGGAAATTACCGAGCGGGCGATGGCCGGTGAGCTGGACTTCCGCGCCAGTTTCAAAGAGCGCCTGGCGTTGCTCAAAGGACTGGATGTGGGCGTGCTCGACTCGATCGGCGCCTCGCTGCGCCTGACCGAAGGCGCTGAAACCCTGTTCGCCGAGCTCAAGCGCCTGGGTTACAAGACCGCCATTCTGTCGGGCGGCTTCACCTATTTCGCCAAGCAATTGCAGGCCAAGCTGGGCATCGACTACGTGTTTGCCAACGAGCTGGAAGTGGTCGACGGCAAGGTGACTGGCGTGGCGATCGAGCCGATTGTCGATGCACAACGCAAGGCCGATCTGCTGAAGGAACTGGCACATAAGGAAGGCTTGCGCCTGGAGCAGACCATTGCGGTCGGCGACGGTGCCAATGACTTGCCGATGCTGGCGATTGCCGGGTTGGGCGTTGCGTTCCGCGCCAAACCGTTGGTCAAGCAGTCGGCCAAGCAGGCGATTTCCACCCTGGGGCTGGATGGCGTGCTGTACCTGCTGGGCTTCCGCGACCGCGACGGCCAGCTGTAACAACGCAGAACACCTGTAGGAGCGAGCATGCTCGCGATGGACGTCAACGATGACGCGGGCATTCAGAATGCCCGCGTCGTCCTCAGGTTCATCGCGAGCAGGCTCGCTCCTACAGTAAAGGTGTGTATCAGGCCTTCGGCAGGCCCATACCCTGACCCATCCGCACCGGCGAACCCGCTACCAGCTCTTCAGCCCATTTCACCTGATCCGGCCCGAACAGCACGACAGCGGTCGAACCCAGTTTGAAACGACCCAGCTCCGCACCTTTTTCCAGGTGGATCGGCGCGCGTGCGGCTTCGTCGTAGCGGAAGGTTTTCAGCTCGCGTTTCGGTGGCGTAACCAGTCCAGCCCACACGGTTTCGATCGATGCCACGATCATCGCGCCCACCAGCACCACGGCCATCGGCCCGCGCTCGGTGTCGAAAATGCACGCCACGCGCTCGTTGCGGGCAAACAATTCAGGAACGTTTTCAGCGGTGGTCTGGTTGACCGAGAACAGGCGGCCCGGGATGTAGACCATCTCGCGCAGGGTGCCGGCCAGTGGCATGTGCACACGGTGGTAATCCTTGGGCGACAGATAAATAGTCGCGAAATCACCGCCCATGAACGGCGCAGCATTCGCCGCATCGCCACCCAAGAGTTCCAGCACGCTGAAGCTGTGCCCCTTGGCCTGGAAGACACGGCCGTGCTCAATCGGGCCGAGCTGGCTGACGGCGCCGTCCGCCGGGCTGAGGATCGCGCCCGGTGTCTCGTCCAGTGGGCGCGCGCCGTCTTTCAAGGCGCGGGTGAAGAAAGCGTTGAAGTGCTCGTAGGCGGTCAGGTCTTCGACCAGTGCCTCGGACATGTTCACCTGGTAGCGCTTGGCGAACCACGCGGTGAACGCATTCTTGAACCAGCGCACGCGGCATTCGGCGATGCAGCCGGCCAGTCGCGAGAGCAGGTTGTGGGGCAGCAGGTATTGGCTGACGATAAACAGACGCTTGTTCATTAACTGTCCTTAAAAACCTTAAATCTCTACGGGCGTGTCGGGATGGTTACCCCATTCGCCCCAGGAGCCGGCGTAGCCCTTGACCCGCGGATAACCGAGAGCCTTGGCCACCAGATAGGTGAAGCCAGATCGATGGTGAGTCTGGCAGTGGGTAATCACTTCTTTGTCAGGGGTAATGCCGAGCTGTTCGAGGATCTGTGGCATGTCGGTACGGATGCGCAGGTTACGCGCCTTGTCCATGCCCGCGGTCCATTCGAAACTCACGGCGCCTGGGATGTGTCCGCCCTTGGCCGCCAGGACTTTCTCGCCGGAATACTCCAGTGGCCCACGTGCATCCCAGATCGCCAGGTCGGCAGCGCCGAGACGGCTTTGCAGGTACTCGCGGGTAGCCGTGGGTTCGTCGTGCAGGGTCAGCGCAACCGGGTCGCCAGCGGGTGGCGGGATCTGGATTGACATGGGCATGCCTTCTGCCAGCCAGGCCGTCAGGCCGCCATCGACATAGTGATACTTGCTGTGGCCAATGACGTCCAGGAGCCAGATAAAGCGACCGGCCCAGCCGCCACCTTCGTCGTCATAAACGACATAGACGGCATCGGGGTTGTGCCCCAGCTCTCCAAACAACGTTTCGAGTGCTGCCTGCGGTGGCATCAGTCCCGGGGCGGGCGCCTGCCCCAGTTGCGTGCGTTTAGGATCGACAAAGCGCGCGCCGGGAATGTGCCCTTCGGTGTAGCGGGCAGGACTGGTCAAGTCCACCAGGATCAGTTCGCGGGCGTCGAGGCGAGAGAGCAAGTCGCTCGGCTCGATCACCAGCGGCAAGCCAGAGAAGTCAGACATGTGAGGTCTCCAGAGCACAAAAGGGGGGATTGTAGCGCAGCCTTATTGGCCGCGCTGGCTAAAGCTGTGCAGCGCTTTTTCAATGCATTGCGCGGTTTTGCCGAAGGCTTGCAGGGTGATGTCCGAGAATGGCCCGCCACCCTGGTCTGCCACGACGATCATGATTACCCGTCCATTGTTGAGCAGCGAACGCAACAACAAGTGTTCGCCGCTGAACTGGCTGCGCAGGCTGTTGGGCAGTAACGCGGAAAACTGCGCGTTGTTGAGCGGCGTGAGGCGAACCTGGGCCTGTTGCGCGAGCAAGCGTTGCAGCACGGCGCTTTGACTGACGACAAAGTTCAGGCCAGATGCTTCGACAGGCAGCCCAGCCGTCTGGTGCACACGCAGCTGGGTATGAGTACGGTCGGCCATCAGGATCATCACCCTGCGCATGCCGCAGGCAACCAGTGCGTCGCGGGCAGAGGTGGTCAGGTGGATGGCGTTAGTGAAGCGACTGGGTTCGACCAGCAACTCCGCACATTGTTTGCGCCACTTCGCCAGGTCTTCGGCGGTGGGTGCCGGGGCTGGCTGCAAACTGGCATGCACAGGGCTCGTGCCCCATGGCCAGATCAGCGCGACAGCGGGATGCCAAAGGTCGGGCATGGCGTGATAACGCGCGCTGTTGGCGGCTTGCTGGTGCAGTTGTTGTTGCACCTCGCTCATCGGTATTTGCAAGTAGAGGCTGGTCAGGTACTGCCAGCGCTCACTGTGCGGACTGTCCCAGGCATGGTGCGCCGAGAGCGCCAGCCCGTTGGCTAAAAGTACCGTGTTGGCCGGTTGATTGAGCCAGCGGCGCAGGGTCGGGTCGTCATCCAGGCGGTTCTGCTGGCGTAGCGGATGCTCGCTGTCACGGGCAATGCGCAGAACTTTGACCAGCTCCCGTTGCTCGGTCAGCAACAGTCGATAGCCCTGTTGAACCCAGATCGGCAGGTGCCACAGGTTCACCAGGGCCAGGCCGATCTCCAGCAGGCGAGCGCCAAACAGTTGCTTTTCGACGGTGCGCGCCGATTCGCCTTTATGAATGACCCGCAGCTCCCAGTCTTCGAGCAGGTGCGGATGCGTCAGCGCCAACGGCCACAGTGGTGACAGAAACAGCAGGCTGCCCCAATGGATGTCCTGCCACAGGCGCGCCAGGCGGCTGGCAAAAAAACCGTTGGCCTGTTGGCTGGCGTGCTGGCTGATCAATTGCAACTGGCGCAGGGCTTTGGGAATCTCGCCCTGGGGCATGGCGGGCAGTCGCGCGAGCAGCTCCTCGGTGCGTTTCAAACCGAGGCGATTGATGGCGACCTCAAGATTTTCCGCAGGCTCAGTCATGCTGCCATGGCTGTGTCGGTTGGCCTCGCGAATCACGCTCAAGGCCAGGGCCGGACTGTCCTGCATCAAGTCGGCAATCTTGCGCACAGAGCTGCGACTGTCGCGCAAGGCCCGGCAGACACGGTCGTGACTGGCCTGCGGAACCGGCAGGCGTACACCGTCGAGAAGTTTGACCCAGTCTTCGAGCGTGGTCGGAGTTGGCGTTGGGGCGTTCGTGTTTTTAGCCATGTCTGGAGGCGATCATCGTCAACAATACCTATGCCCGGAGGGGGTCAAATTAGCTTTTCGCCTGAACTGGCTATAGTCTGGCGCAGTTTTGCCGATAAGTAGAAGAAGAGATTTTTTAACTTCCGAATATGACCTTGAACCCGACTCAGTAAGTGCTCTCCTACCTATGGCTAAAATTATCGGCATCATCGTCGTATTCGCGAGCGTGCTCGGCGGATACGTGCTCTCCCATGGCAAGATTGCCGCCCTGATCCAGCCTTTCGAGGTAATGATCATCGGTGGTGCGGCCCTCGGTGCATTCCTGCAGGCCAACCCTGGTTACATGACCATGCACGTGCTCAAGAAATCCCTGAGCATGTTCGGTTCGCGTTTCAGCCATGCCTTCTATCTTGAAGTGCTGGGCCTGATCTACGAGATTCTCAACAAGAGCCGCCGCGAAGGCATGATGGCCATCGAAGCGGACATCGAAGATGCCGCGGCGAGCCCGATCTTCGCCAAGTACCCGACGGTCCTCAAGGATGAGCGCATGACCGCGTTCATCTGTGATTACCTGCGCATCATGTCTTCCGGCAACATGGCGCCCCACGAGCTGGAGGGCCTGTTCGACATGGAGCTCTACAGCCTCAAGGAGGACCTGGAGCACCCGTCCCACGCGGTGAACGGTATTGCCGACGCCATGCCCGGTTTCGGTATCGTCGCGGCGGTCCTGGGTATCGTGGTGACCATGGCCTCGCTGGGTGAGGGCGACCAGAAGTCCATCGGCCTGCACGTTGGTGCGGCACTGGTCGGTACCTTCTTCGGTATTCTCGCGGCCTACGGTTTCTTCGGCCCGCTGGCGCATTCCCTGGCCCACGATGCCAAGGAAGAGCTGAACGTCTACGAAGCTATCAAGGCCTCGCTGGTGGCTTCCGCTTCCGGCATGCCGCCGTCGCTGGCCGTGGAGTTCGGGCGCAAAGTCCTGTACCCGGCGCACCGCCCAAGCTTCGCCGAGCTGGAACAAGCGGTTCGTGGTCGTTAAGCCATGGAGAACAATCAGCCGATAATCATCAAGCGCGTCAAGCGCATCGCCGGCGGGCATCACGGGGGCGCCTGGAAAATCGCCTTCGCCGACTTTGCCACAGCGATGATGGCGTTCTTCCTGGTGTTGTGGCTGTTGTCCACCGCCACCCCGGAACAGAAGATCGCCATCGCCGGTTATTTCAAGGACCCGATCGGCTTTTCTGAAAGTGGCACGCCGTACATCATCGATCTGGGGGGCACGCCGACCATGGCGCCGGACAACACCCTCAACCCAGAGATGAAGACCCAGCCGCAGCCGGACAAGGTGACAGTCGACGTCGAACAGGTCGAAGGCATGGCCGAGATGGTGGAGAAGGAGCGCCTGGAACTGCTGCTGCAAGAGTTGCAGAACAAGGTCGAAGAGAACCCGCAACTGCAGAAATTCAAAGACCAGATCCTGTTCGAGATCACCCCGGACGGTTTGCGCATCCAGATCGTGGACGCCGAGAACCGGCCGATGTTCGACTCAGGCTCAGCCCGCCTGAAACCCTATTTCGAAGACATCCTGCTGGCCATGGCCGATACCATCAAGGCCGTGCCGAACAAGATCAGCATTAGCGGCCATACCGACGCCAAGCCGTACAGCGGCACCGGTGAATTCGGTAACTGGGAGCTTTCGGCCAACCGTGCCAACGCGGCGCGCCGTGCACTGGTGGCGGGCAGCTATCCCGAGTCGCAAGTGGCGCGCGTGGTCGGTTATGCCTCGTCGGCGTTGTTCGATCGTGAGCATCCGTTCAACCCGGTCAACCGTCGAATCGACATTGTTGTGCTGACCAAGAAGGCACAGCGTGCCATCGAAGGTTCGCAAGGCGCCGAGCCTGCTCCCGATGTACCGCAAGGTTCTGTCGCTCCGGCTGCACCGGTCGATCCGAACGCATTGCCGGCGGACAAGGAGCCGCTGCCGGCCCACGAATTGCGTGAGCGCTTGAACCTGTTCGATGACCCGGCGCCGAAGCCGGGTGAGCCGGCCAAGCAGTGACCTGACACTGGCTGTTGGGGCCGGCTTGCTGGCGATGGTCGTTGACGATAACGCGTGCTGCCTGGATGCACTCGGCGCATTTGAGTCTATCGCCAGCAAGCCGGCTCCTACAGGGGGTGGGTGAGAAAATCAGAAACCGCGAATGATTCTGGACTTCAAGTCAGTGTGGAATCGATCGGCGTTAGTCCTGTTGACGCTGCGCACCGACTCACTGCCCGTCACCGATTCCAATGACATCGAACGCTTGACCGTCATCTCGTTGCGATAAGCATCGATAAAGAACTCGATATCCCTTTCGCTGCTCAGCTTCGGCCATTTGTCCAGGTACAGCGGCAGCTCTGTCGGGCCGGTCTTGAACGAGCAGATACGCCGATTGGTGATGGTCGCCTCGCCGATTTCGAAGGGCACCCACCAGGACAGCGCGGTTTTCTCCGAGACCACCGCCAGCAGGTGCGTGCATTCGCTGATGTTGCGAGTGATCACCCCGGTGATGTCGTCGGTGGTCTGGGATTCGGCATCCAGTACGTCGAGGTAGGTCTTGATGTTGGCCTGGATCAGGCGCGTGTTGATGCTGATCGCGTAGGCGCGGTCCATGTGGCGGTAGCTGATAAACACTGGCATCAGAAATGTCCCTTGATCGCGAGTTCGCGGTAATAGGCGCCGAGAGCGGTGAGGCGGCAGCCGGTGGAGTGGATGGCCGCGTAGTACATGTGTTCGGCGTCCACCGGTTCGACCAGGCTGTGGCGGTTGCACTTTTGCAACTGGGCGAAGACCTCGCCTTGTTCGGCATTGAACTCGGGTTCGGTGGGCTCAAAGCTGGGGGCGAGGGGGTACGTCGACTCCGCTTCGGCAAACCACTCGGGGAGTTTGCGCAGGATTTCCTTGGGAATCAGCGGTGATACTTCGCGCAGGGAGATGAACTGCGAGACGTTGGTCTTGAACACCGGGCGCTGCTCCCAGGCATCGAGCGCGTTGTCGACAAACGAATAGAGGCTGCCGGGGGTGATCTTGCCCAGGATGTTCGCCGCTGCGCCGTGCAGGGCCTGGAGCAACAAGCCGGTGAACACACCGTGTTGTGCACCCTCCATCGCCGGCTCTTCCTTTTTGCAGGCGGTCAGGATGGTCATGCCTTCGCCGACCACGCTCCCCTCACTGCGCAAGGCGCGCACCTCGCCGGCCGAGCCGCTCTGGCAACAGTCGAGAATGATCACTTTGTTCTTGATCTTCGTGGCCTTGCTGGCCCAGTTCAGGATGTCGCTGAGGCGAATCCCGTCCTTGGCGCTCCTGTAGTCCTGCGGGATCAACATGCCTTCGTCTGTGTCGATATCGAAGCTGCCGTGGCCGGCGAAATACAGCAGGGCGACATTGCAATCCCCGGAAAACAGCTCGCGGATCTGGTCTTCGAGTTTTTCCCGGCCCAGGTAGTCCTCGGCGGAGGTCAGCACGATGTTCTTGAAGTTCGGATCGCCATTGGCGTCGGTCTTCAACACCGAGGCCATGGCCATGGCGTCGTTGCTGCAGCCCCTCAGGCTCGACACATGGGTGTAGTCGTTGATGCCGATAAACAGTCCCTTGCGCATGGTTACACCGCCGTGTGCTGGCGAATAGCGGTGACGATGCTATCGGTGTTCCACGCACATTCGGCCTGTGCCGCGTCACGTACCCGCGTGTCAATGCGCTCGGTAGCCAATGGCTTGAACGCAATGATCATCTTGCCCGAATGACGGATGAACAAATGGTAGGTCTGCATGGGTATCCCTCAGTGTCGCAGGAGTGCGAAGAGGGTTTGAACCTAGGCGATTGCCGGGCGGCCACAAGGGACTGGCGCGAAAAGAGAAATGTCCTACAAACAAGCGTGGGTAGGCCTTACAGAAAAGTCTGAGTTTAAATGGAGGGGGAGACGCAGACTCCAACCACCCCGCTGAAGCAGGGCGGTCGGCACGTCTGTTTAGTAGCCGTTTTCCGGCAGGCTGGCGATGATCGAGCGGTAGCTGTTCATCCGTTGCTGTTGCACGCGACCGTCTTCCAGTGCCTTGAGCAGGGCGCAACCGGGTTCGCGGTCGTGCTTGCAGTCGCGGAAGCGGCAAGTGCCGAGCAAGTCGTTGAACTCGATGAAGCCGGCTTCGACGTCGGCACGGCTGACGTGGCCCAGGCCGAATTCACGGATACCCGGGGAGTCGATCAGCTCACCGCCACCGGGGAAGTGGAACAGGCGCGCGGTAGTGGTAGTGTGGGTGCCCTGGCCGGACAACTCGGACAACGGGCCGACGCGGGTTTCGACTTCCGGCAACAGGCTGTTGACCAGCGACGACTTGCCGACGCCGGACTGGCCGACGAACACGCTGATGCGCCCGTCCAATTGCTTCTGCAGCTGTTCCATGCCGTCGCCGTGGTGGGCCGACACTTCCAGCACCGGGTAACCCAAGGTGCGATAGACCGCGAGCAGGGCATTCAGCGCCGGGGCGTTGTGCTCGTCGATCAGGTCGAACTTGTTCAGCAGCAGCAGCGGCTTGATGCCAGCGTGTTCGGCGGCTACGAGGTAGCGGTCGATCAGGTTGGCATGGGGCTCAGGCAGTGGCGCGAACACAATGACAATCATGTCGACGTTCGCTGCTACGGGTTTGAGCTGGCCGCGGCTGTCCGGGCGGCAGAGTTCGGTGTTGCGTGGCAATTGCGCCACGATGACGCCGATGCCCTGGTTGCCGGCACGCCAGACCACCTGGTCGCCGGTCACCAGCGCAGGCAGGTTCGCTCGCAGGTGGCAACGGAACACCTGGCCGGCCAGCGCGCCATTGCGGGCTTCGACTTCGACCTGCACCCCGAAGTGGGCGATCACCAGGCCGTGCTGTTCCGGGCCCAGATCGCCGCCCTCAAGTGCTTCGACAGCCGAGGACTCGCGTTTGGCGGCGCGGGCAGCGCGTTCGCCCTGAATCTTTTCGATGCGCCAGTTTTGACGACGATTGAGTTGGCGTTTGGCCATGGGTGTTCCGTAGTAATAATGCAGCGATTAGGTAAAACGGCCGCGAGTTTAGCACGCCCGGCCACCGGCCTAGGCTAAACTGCGCAGCATTGCCTAGGAGCCGACACATGCAAAACCCGCAGAACCTGATCTGGATCGACCTGGAAATGACCGGTTTGAACCCGGATACCGATGTCATCATCGAAATGGCCACCATCGTCACTGACAGCGACCTGAACACTTTGGCCGAAGGTCCGGTGATCGCGATCCACCACAGTGACGAAATTCTTGCCGGCATGGACGAGTGGAACACTCGTCAACATGGCGGTTCGGGCCTGACCCAGCGCGTTCGCGACAGCCGCATCAGCATGGCTGAAGCTGAGGCGCAAACCATCGCCTTCCTGGAGAAGTGGGTACCCAAGGGCAAGTCGCCAATCTGTGGCAACAGCATCTGCCAGGATCGGCGCTTCCTCTATACGCACATGAAATCCCTGGAAAGCTATTTCCACTACCGCAACCTCGACGTTTCGACCCTCAAGGAGCTTGCCGCTCGCTGGGCGCCGGACGTGCGTGACAGCTTCAAAAAGGGTAGCACCCACCTGGCGCTGGACGATATCCGCGAGTCAATCGCTGAGCTGCAGCATTACCGCCAGCATTTCATCAAGGTTTGATCAGGTTGAGGGGTAACGCCACAGGTTTGTGATGTGTGTGCTGCCCTCTTTTGGTGCTCGGGCGAAGTGCGTAGACTGCGCGCCTTTTCGCAAGGACTGCCACCATGTTGCTGATGCTTTACCTGATCGCCATCACCGCCGAAGCCATGACCGGTGCCCTGTCTGCCGGCCGCCGCGGCATGGACTGGTTCGGCGTGGTGCTGATCGCGTGCGTCACGGCGCTGGGCGGTGGTTCGGTGCGCGATGTGCTGCTAGGCCACTATCCGCTGACCTGGGTGAAGCACCCGGAATACCTGGTGCTGACCACCATTGCAGCGATGATCACGGTGTTCACCGCACGCTGGATGCGCCATCTGCGCTCGTTGTTCCTGGTGCTCGACGCCGTGGGCCTGGTGGCGTTTACACTGATTGGCTGCATGACCGCCCTGGAAATGGGGCATGGCATGTTGGTTGCGTCGGTCAGCGGTGTGATCACCGGGGTTTTCGGCGGCATCCTGCGGGATATCTTCTGCAACGACATTCCGCTGATCTTTCGGCGCGAGTTGTACGCCAGTGTTTCCTTCGCGGCGGCGTGGTGCTACATGCTCTGCCTGTATCTGAATCTTCCTGGAGAGCAGGCGATCCTGATTACATTGTTCGGCGGCTTCCTACTACGCCTGCTGGCGATCCGCTTCCATTGGGAAATGCCCAAGTTCGTCTACAACGACGAAGCGTAACGCTGCGATCCCCTGTAGGAGCTGCCGCAGGCTGCGATCTTTTGACCT
>NZ_APIO01000057.1:0-12144 GCF_000408945.1 Pseudomonas sp. G5(2012) | reverse complement strand
GCAGGAATGGATATGTACTCGGTCTACAAAATCCAGCTCGGCTGTCAGCCCCCTATCGCAGGGGCCTCAAAGATGATCCGCATCAATCACCGCCTTGGCGAACGCCTGCGGATCTTCCTGTGGCAAGTTGTGGCCGATGCCGCCGCTGATCAGGCGGAATTCGTACTTGCCGGTAAAGCGCTTGGCGTAATCCTCGGGGGCGGGGTGCGGTGCGCCGTTGGCGTCGCCTTCCAGGGTGATGGTCGGCACGCTGATGGAAGGTGCGGTGGCCAGTTTCTGTTCCAGCGCTTCGTAGCGGCTCTCGCCCTGGACCAGGCCTAGGCGCCAGCGGTAGTTGAACACGGTGATGTCGACATGGTCGGGGTTTTCCAGCGCCTTGGCGCTGCGGTCGAAGGTGGCGTCATCGAAGGCCCATTTTGGCGAGGCCGTTTGCCAGATCAGCTTGGCGAAGTCATGGGTGTTTTTCTCGTACCCGGCGCGGCCGCGGTCGGTGGCGAAGTAGAACTGGTACCACCACTGCAGCTCGGCCTTGGGTGGCAGCGGGTTCTTGCCGGCGGCCTGGTTGCCGATCAGGTACCCACTGACCGAGACCAGTGCCTTGACCCGTTCTGGCCACAGCGCCGAAACGATGTCGGCCGAGCGTGCGCCCCAATCATAGCCACCGAGCACGGCTTGCTTGATTTTCAGCGCGTCCATGAAGTCGATGACGTCGCTGGCCAGGGCGGCCGGCTGGCCGTTGCGCAGGGTTTTTTCGGAGAGAAAATGCGTGTCCCCGTAGCCGCGGGCATAGGGCATCAACACGCGATAACCCTTGGCCGCCAACAAGGGCGCGACTGCGTCATAGCTGTGTATGTCGTACGGCCAACCGTGCAGCAGAATCACCACCGGGCCATCGGCCGGGCCCGTTTCGGCGTACGCCACGTTGAGCAGGCCGGCGTTGACATGCTTGAGCGGGCCAAATGGCAAATCTGCCGCCTGCGTGACGCCAGCCGCTGTCGCAGCAGGCTGTAGGGTAGCTGAGGTTTGTCCGTGAGCGGCTCCCAGGACGCCGAACAGACTCAGCGCGAGGATCGAAGCGCTGATCAGACTGCGGCGGGGTTTACCGGTGTTGTCGTTCTGCTGTGCCATTTTCATCGTGATCTCTCCCTTGCAAACCGCTGGCCAGGGGACCCAGCCGATCCCCTTCAAACCCTGCCTGCATTTGAGCGCGATGACGTATCTGGCCTGTGTCGAAGAGCGGGACCGGTGCAAGCACCTGTATCCCGCCGTTGTCCAGATACACAGTGATACACAACGTCGGATCAAGCCTGCGCTGCGCTTACCTCACCACTGACCATGGACTTCCTGCGCACCGATTGATACAGCAGGCTGGACACCATGAAGCCAATGATCGCCAACCCGCTCATCAGGCTGAATACATAGGTATAGCCTTGCTCGCCAGGGAAGTGGTCGAGGATCGCGCCGTAGATCACGTAGGCGAACATGCCCGGTGCATAGCCGATCAGGCAGCCGATGCCGAAGGCCGAGCCGGTGATGTGTTGCGGGATGCCGACTTCACCCATCGGCGCCCAGAACACGCCGCGCATGGAGAACACGATCAGCGCGAAGGACAGGGTGGCGGCCATGCCGGCATAGATGAAGCTCGGGTTCTTCGGAATCAGCAGGATGATGCCCATCAGCGGCAGCAGCGCGAGGAACGCCCACTTCAGGTAGCGGCTGGTGCTCTTGAACTGCTTGTCGGCGATGAAACCGCCGGCAGGGCCACCGAGGATCTTCAGGAAGTACTGGTTGATGATGCCGTAGGCGCCCACCAGTGCCACCGGCAGGCCGTACATTTCCTTGAGGTAGGGAATGAAGTAGGTCAGGCCGCAGTAGACGATGTAGACCATGAACACGTTGAGGCTGACCAGCCAGATGCCCGGCACCTTGATGGCTTCGAACAGGTTGGCCAGGCCGTTGCCGGGCTTGGCGGTCGTTTTTGTGCCACCGCTCTTGAGCAGGAACCAGGTCAGGGTCCCGGCCAGAATGTCGATCACCGAGTAGAACAGGATCGCCGATTTCAGGCCGGCTTCGCCCGAACCCATGGCGACGAACACCCCCAGCGCGCAGAAGGCCACCAGCGTATCCACGACCCCACGTCCACCTTCCAGCAGGCCGAACAGCCGACCCTGTTCCTGATCGTCACCCAGGTTGCGGATGGCCTTGAGCAATGAAGGCCAGAAGAGGCAGTCGGCACACACCGCCAGCAGGCTGAACACGATCAACAGGTTATTGAAGGGTGGAAAGGTTGCCAGATACAGCCCCAGGCTACCGGTGCCGATCAGGCCGATGGGAATCAGTTTGCGCGTGTCGTAGCGATCGGCGAGCAGGCCGCCGACCACGAACAGCGCAGTGGCGATGATCGCGTTGGCGCTTAGCAACAGGCCGATTTCAGTGTGGCTCAAGCCCATGAATTGCTGCATGGGCACATAGAAGGCGTCCTTGAGGTTGGCCAGTTTGTAGATGGTGCCGCCACCGAGGATCAGTATCAGGAATCTGAGCCATTTGGCCTTGTTTTGAGTTGTCATTATTGTTCTCCGGGTGTAATCGGTTCGAAGCGTCGGGTTCAGGCTTGGGTCTTATTGGGCAGGGTCAGGCCAGGGTCAGCTCGGCCAGGGTGCGCAATTCGGCCAGCACACCGCGTACATAGGCCACCTGGTTGTTCGCCCAGCGGTGCTCGTCGGCCAGCATTCGCTCCAGCGAGAAGCCGTCGGGCAGGGGTGTTTCACTCATTTCCCGATAAGCGATGAAGGGGTCGGCCGCCTCAGCGGTCTGGCGGAACGCCGGCGCCACGTAGTGGTTTTCCTGCTCGAGGATGAAAGCGATCACCTGCGGGGTTGTGTCGCCCAGCATCAACAGCTCGAACAGCAGGCGGGCGCTGGGCAGGTCGTCTTCGGTGCTGCCTTGCAGCACGCCGTAATGGCCGAAGCCGTTTTGCTCGGGGACAATGCGCACACCCTTGAGGTGCGCCTGGCGGATGTGCGGCGCCAGGTTGCGCAATGCCTGCAGGGGTTGTTCGCAGGCATTGATCATGTTGCCGAAGTCGAAAAGGGCACGCAGGCGAGGGTGGTCGAGGCGCTTGAGCAGTTGCGCGATCTCGTTGCTCTTGAGCTCTTCATGCTGCTCGAAGTCGAAGTACAGGTCGTGCTCATCCGCCTGCTGCGCCAAGTAGCGCAGATCGGTTTCGATCAGGTCAATGACCCGCGACAGCGTTCCCTCGTAGCGCGAGTAGACGCGGATGTTGCGTACGCCCAGGGCGCGGGCGATGGCGATCACCTGGTCGACATCTTTCTTCTGGGTGCTGCTGATTTCCAGATGCACGTCCAGTCCCAGGGCGCGGGCCTTGTCGGCAAACACCTGCAGTTGCGCGGGCGTCATCTGGCTCAGGCTGTTGGCCTCGCCGTCGAGCAAGTGCAGGCTCAGGCCTTGCAACTCGTGGCGATAGGCGAAATCGAGCAGGTCGACGGGGGTGACGCGACCCTGGGTGAGGTTGGTCAGCAGCGGATAGGCGTGGGCAAACAGGCGCAGTTGCGCCAGTCGTTCGAGCAATTGCCGGGCCAGTGCGTCAGTCAGCACGGGCGCCGTGTCTTCCTCGACCACGTTGTGGCAAAGCAAAGCGTTGAATCGTTCCTGGATCTTATTGTTCATTCGAGTCGTTCCTGGTTCAGACACCGGGTCTTGCGGCGCAGCCTTTATCGCGCCAGCCAGGAACTCTCGATAGATCCATTATCAGTTAATTGATAAGACCACTTGTTGTGCTCAAGTGGCCTGCGTCAGGCACCCCATCGCGTCCAGGGCCCGGGCCAGCGCCTCGACGCGCTCCCGGGCCTGGTTTTCGGGGGTGCCGGCAAAGCCGATCAGCAGGGCCGGCGGCAGGACGTGCTCGATGCAGTAGTCGGAGAGGGCGTAGGTGTGGATGTTGTGTTGCGCCAGTTGCTTGGCAATGGCGTCGTCATCGAGCTCGGGAGGCAGCCAGGCGATCAGGTGCATGCCGGCGTCCACCGGGGTGATTCGCAAGAAGTTGCCGAGTTGTTGTTGCAGTTGCTCGACCAGCGCTTGCTGGCGGGCCTGGTACAGCGCGCGCATACGGCGAATATGGCCGAGAAAGTGACCTTCGCGCATGAAATCCGCGGTCACCGCCTGCAGCAGTGTGGCGGGGCTGCGATCCATCACCGCACGCAGGGTGCAGAAGGGCTCGATCAAATCCTGCGGCAGTATCACGTAACCCAGGCGCAACGAGGGGAAGAGCACTTTGCTGAACGTACCGACGTAGATCACCCGAGCCCGTTGATCCATTGCATAGAGTGCCGGCAACGGGCGGCCGTTGTAGCGAAACTCACTGTCGCAATCGTCTTCGATGATCCAGCTATGGTGGTGTGCAGCCCAATCGATGAGTGCCTGACGCCGCGCATAGCTCATGGTTACGCCCAGGGGATGCTGGCGAGACGGTGTGGTAAAAGCCAGGCGAGCTTCAGGGCAGCGGCTCAGTCCTTGCTCGACATCGATGCCCTGTTCATCGATACGCACCGGCACTACTTGACCGCCTTGGGCCTGGAACGCGATTCGCGCGGCGATATGCCCCGGGTCCTCCATCCACACGCTGTCCTGGGGGTTGAGCAACAGCATGGCCAGCAGGTTGAAGGCTTGTTGGGCACCGGAAACGATCACCACCTGCTCGACACTGCAGTCGATGCCACGGGCGTCGAAAACGTATTCGGCAATGGCCTGGCGCAGGGCCAACAGCCCTTGCAGTTCGCCATAGCCGAGCATGGCTTTGCTCGGCTTGTGCAGGTGGCGGTTCATCAGGCGTTTCCAGACCGGTTGCGGGAACGCGTCGTAGGCGCTGTGGCTGGGCAGGAATGAAATGGGCGTTTGCGCCGCCCAACCGGTATAGGAAACGCCACGAAAATGCCGGCTGCGCAACGACAGCATGGACTGGCTCAGATCGGACAAACGAGGGGGCTCGGGCTGCTGCGGTTGCTCGGCAATGCCTCGACTTTCCCACTCAGTGCCGACGTAGGTCCCGGCCCCGGTCCGCGACGCCAGAAAGCCCTCGGCAATCAGTTGATCGAATGCATTGAGAATGGTGATCCGCGACAGTTCCAGCTCCTTGCTCAAGGTGCGGGTCGATGGCAGGCGCACGCCTCCCTGAATCCGCCCCCCGAGAATCTGTTTGCGAATCTGCAAGTAGAGTTGGCGGTAAAGGGGGATGGCGCTGGCACGGTCCAGCTCGATGCCCGACAACAGCAAACCTGCGGAGGATTTCATTACATGCTCGTCTGGATGGAGTGTGTTTGACCTGGAACGCCGTCAGGCACCCCGTAAGGGTAGCGAGCGACACTGGAGAAGTCATCCACCGCCGTCATCGCCACAGCGAGCACTGTCATGAAATGAAAAGCCATTGTCGTCTGATGAGAAGCGGCTCACCAGGCAGCATCCTACAGTCCAATCAGCGCAAATCGACGCAGCAGCCAATATTGCAGACTGGAGAATAAGAAAAATGGCCAAGGCCGTACGCTTCTACGAAACCGGTGGTCCCGAAGTCCTTCGCTACGAGGATGTCGAAGTCGGCGATCCCGGTCCAGGCCAGGTTCGACTGCGTCATGTGGCGGTCGGCCTGAACTATGCCGACACCTACTTTCGCAATGGCACCTACCCAATCCCGATGCCCAACGGCATGGGGGTCGAGGCGTCCGGTGTGGTCCAGGCCATCGGCGAAGGCGTGACCAACGTCCAGGTGGGGGACCGCGTCACCTATACCGGTTTCCTCAACACCCTTGGCGCCTACAGCACCGAACGGCTGATTGCGGCCGCGCCGCTAATCAAGCTGCCGGAAACCATCAGCTTCGAAACGGCGGCGGCGATGACCATGCGCGGGCTGACGTCTTCGTACCTGATGCGCCGCATCTACGACTTCAAGGAAGGTGACAGCATTCTGCTGCACGCCGCCGCTGGCGGTGTCGGCCTGATCGTTTCGCAGTGGGCCAAGTTGCTCGGGCTGAACGTGATCGGCACGGTGTCGACCGAGCAAAAGGCCGAGATCGCCCGGGCTCACGGTTGCGACCATACGATCAATTACAGCCATGAAGACGTTGCTGCACGCGTTCGCGAATTGACCGACGGCGTGGGCGTCAATGTGGTGTTCGACAGTGTTGGCAAGAACACCTTCATGGGTTCGCTGGATTCGTTGAAACCCCGTGGCCTGATGGTCTGCGTGGGTACTGCATCCGGGCCGATCCCGGCGTTCGACCCGGTGATGCTGGCGATGAAAGGTTCGCTGTACCTGACCCGTCCGGCCCTGGCCAACTACATCAGCGACCCGGCCGAAAAAGCCGCCCTGGCTGGTGAGTTGTTCGATCACGTCGGCAGTGGCCGGATCAAGATCGAGATCAACCAGCACTACGCCTTGCAGGATGCGGTACAAGCGCATCGTGACCTTGAGTCGCGCAAGACAACCGGTTCGTCGATTTTCGTCATTTAAGGAGCGGCCAGCCATGAAAGTCGAACAATTGACCTACAGCATCGGCGCCGAACTGATCGGCGTGAACCTCGCCGACGCGGTGCATGACGACGGTCTGTTTGCCGAGATTCGTGCCCAGTTGCTCAAGCACCGCGTGGTGTTCCTGCGCGACCAGGACATCACTCGCGCCGAACACGTGGCCTTCGCCCGGCGCTTCGGCGAACTGGAGGACCATCCGGTGGCCGGCAGCGATCCGGAGCACCCGGGGCTGGTGCGCATCTACAAGAACCCGGACCAGCCGATGGACCGCTACGAAAACGCCTGGCACACCGATGCGACCTGGCGCGAGGCACCGCCGATGGGTTGCGTGCTGCGCTGCGTGGAATGCCCACCGGTCGGTGGCGACACCATGTGGGTCAACATGGTCGAGGCCTACGCGCGCTTGCCTGAAGACGTAAAGCTGAAGATTGCCGACTTGCGCGCCCGCCACAGTATCGAAGCGAGCTTCGGTGCGGCGATGCCGATCGAGAAACGCCTGGCGCTCAAGGCCATGTACCCGGACGCCGAGCATCCGGTGGTGCGCACGCACCCGGAAACCGGCGAGAAAGTGCTGTTCGTCAACGCCTTCACCACCCACTTGAGCAACTACCACACCCCTGAACGGGTGCGCTTCGGCCAGGACGCCAACCCCGGCGCGAGCGATTTGCTGCGCTACCTGATCAGCCAGGCGTATATCCCCGAGTATCAAGTGCGCTGGCGCTGGAAACCCAACAGCATCGCCATCTGGGACAACCGCAGTACCCAGCACTACGCCGTCATGGATTACCCACCGTGCCATCGAAAGATGGAGCGCGCCGGGATCATCGGCGACAAGACGTACTGATCGACCCTTTCTGCATACGCACTCGTAAACACGCCTGCCCGGCACGCATCCGGGTGGGCGGGACAATCATAAGAACTGGAGTAACTCATGCAATTCTTCGACGATTCCCTGCACCCAGAAAACATGGAAAAAGTGGTCATCACCGTGGCCCCGTACGGCCCGGAATGGATGCCGGAAGACTTCCCGGAAGACATCCCGTTGACCATGGACGAGCAAGTCCAGAAAGCGGTCGATTGCTATGAAGCCGGCGCCACGGTCCTGCACCTGCATGTACGTGAACTGGACGGCAAGGGCTCCAAGCGCCTGTCGAAGTTCAACGAGCTGATCGCCGGTGTGCGCGAAGCCGTGCCGGACATGATCATCCAGGTGGGTGGCTCGATTTCCTTCGCCCCGGAAAGTGATGGCGAAGCGGCCAAGTGGTTGTCCGACGATACGCGCCACATGTTGGCCGAGCTGACGCCAAAACCGGACCAGGTCACGGTGGCGATCAACACCACCCAGATGAACATCATGGAGCTGCTGTACCCGGAATACCTGGAAGGCACTTCCCTGGCCAACCCGCTGGTCCAGGCTGCCTACAGCGAAATGACCGTACCGGCAGGGCCAGCCTGGGTTGCCGAGCACCTCAAGCGCCTGATGGACAACGACATCCAGCCGCACTTCCAGCTGACCGGCATTCATGCCTACGAAACCCTGGAGCGCCTGGTGCGCAAGGGCATCTACAAAGGCCCGCTGAACCTGACCTGGATCGGCATCGGCGGTGGTTTCGACGGTCCGAACCCGTTCAACTTCTTCAACTTCATCCACCGTGTTCCGGACGGCTGCACCCTGACTTCGGAGTCGCTGCTCAAGAACGTGCTGCCGTTCAACACCATGGCGATGTCCATGGGGCTGCACCCGCGCGTTGGCAACGAAGACACTATCATTGATCACAAGGGCGAGCGTTTCGGCTCGGTTGCGCAAATCCAGCAAACCGTGCGCATTGCCCACGAACTGGGTCGCGAAATCGCCACGGGCAAAGAAGCCCGCGAGATTTATCGCATCGGCGTGAAGTACGACAGCATCGAGCAGACCCTGCTTGCCAACGGTATGTCGCCCAACCGCAAGGCCGGGCAAAAAGGTGTGCCGCAACGCGGCTGACCCGTGGTGCGCACGAGAGGCCGTGACCCCTCGTGCGCACTGCAAAACGCTTGATAACAAAAATAAATAAAAGCTTTGAGGAGGCTGCATGGCCTTTCACCCAATCGCCGACGATGACGACGCTGGTTGCGTCAACGTTGCGCGTAAATATGCCTGGATTGTCTTCGCACTGACGTTCGGCCTGTTGATTTCCGACTACATGTCACGCCAGGTGCTGAACGCGGTGTTCCCGCTGCTCAAGGGCGAATGGGCCTTGAGCGACGGGCAGCTTGGCCTGCTCAGTGGCATTGTCGCGCTGATGGTTGGCCTGCTGACATTTCCGCTGTCGCTGATGGCTGACCGCTTTGGCCGGGTCAAGAGCCTGGCGCTGATGGCGATGCTGTGGAGCCTGGCCACGCTGGGTTGCGCGTTGGCGCAGGACTATCAGCAAATGTTCATCGCGCGGTTCATGGTCGGCGTCGGCGAAGCCGCCTACGGCAGTGTCGGCATCGCGGTGGTGATTTCGGTGTTTCCGAAACACATGCGGGCGACCCTGGCCAGCGCGTTCATGGCGGGCGGGATGTTTGGCTCGGTGTTGGGCATGGCGTTGGGCGGTGCTATCGCCGCCAAGCTTGGCTGGCGCTGGTCGTTCGCTGGCATGGCGCTGTTTGGTTTGCTGCTGGCAATCCTGTACCCGATCATCGTCAAGGAAGCACGCATTGCGCCCAAGCGTGCAGCCCAGTTGGCGAACAAGGTAGCCGCGGCCAAGCGTCCGCTGCGTACGCTGTGGTCCAGTCGTTCGGTGGTGGCTACCTACATCGGCAGCGGCTTGCAGCTGTTCGTCGGCGGCACGGTAATGGTGTGGATTCCCAGCTACCTCAATCGCTACTACGACATGCCCACGGACAAGGCTGGCGGCATGGCCGCAATCATCGTGCTGTGCAGTGGTACCGGGATGATCCTGTGCGGCATGCTCAGCGATCGCCTGTGTCGCAACTCGCCGGAACGCAAGGTCAGCCTGGCCATCGCGTTTTGCCTGGGCAGTTGCCTGTTGCTGTCGGCGGCGTTCGCGCTACAGGCAGGGCCGTTGCAGCTGGCACTGATCTGCCTGGGCATGCTGATTGCCACCGGTACCACCGGCCCGGCTGGCGCGATGGTTGCCAACCTGACCCATTACTCGGTCCATGGCACGGCCTTCGCCACGCTGACATTGGCCAACAACATGCTGGGACTGGCGCCAGGACCGTTCATCACCGGAAGGGTGTCGGACCTCATCGGCCTGCATGCCGCTTTTCAACTGGTGCCACTGGTCAGCCTCGCGGCAGCGGCCGTGTTCTTCTACGCCAAGTGTCATTACCACAAAGATATTGCCCGTCTTCAGGGTCAGACCGTGCCTGACCGCGTCAGCCAAGCCGGGTTAGAGGTGAAGTTGTGAGTCGTCGTCTACAGATTGATGTGTTTTTCGATTTTATCTGCCCCTGGTGCCTGATCGGCAAGCGCCAGCTGGAGCATGCGCAGGTACAGTTTCGCAGTCGCCACCCGGATGTGCAGATCAGCACGCAGTGGCATGGCGTGCAGTTGCTGCCACAGTTGCCGGTAGAAGGTGAGCCTTTCGCCGATTTCTACCGCAAGCGCCTGGGCAATGCCGACGCCATGACCATGCGTCAGGCCCAGGTACAACGGGCTGCCGCGGCGGTTGGACTGAACATCGACCTGACCCAGATCGAGACGATGCCCAACACCGCCGATGCCCATCGCCTGTTCGAGCGGATCAGCGCATTGGGCAATGCTGCCCAGTGTGAAATGTTGCTCGAGCGGCTGTTCGCCGCTTACTTCCGCAAGCGCGAGAACCTGGGGTGCCACGAGACTTTGCTCGCCATCGCCCGCTCCTGCGGTTTCGATAGCGACGCTGTGCTCGATTGCCTGAAGGGCGATGCCACGCCGTTTGCAGGATCGCCTGGTGCGACCAGTGGTGTGCCGAGCTTCCAGTTCGACCGGCGCATAACGGTGATCGGTGCACAACCTGCCCAGGCGCTGCTCAGCGCGATGAACGAAGCGCTCAAGGAACCTGAGCACGAGCGGCAGCCGGCATGACCCGGCGCATTCCCGTACCTGTCGGCAAACATCCGCAGGCCGGTGGCCGGGCGCTGTTCGAGTTCGAGGACAAAAGCCTGGCGTTGTTCAACGTCGACGGACAGCTGTTTGCCATCGACGACAGCTGTCCGCACCAGGGCGCCTCGCTGTGTGGCGGACGTCTCGAGGGGCGGGTGATCCAATGTTGCGCCCATGGTTTGCGCTTCGATTTGCACAGCGGCTACCTGCTCAATTCCAGGCAGGTCAAAGTCAACAACTACCCGGTCGAGATCATCGACGGCCAGGCGTTCATCGTCATAGTTCCTGAGGAGTCCGCGCCATGAGCGCCATCGCTCTTACCCGCATCCATAGTCGCACGCGCGAACTGGCCCCGGGCTTCATCGTCAGTCTGATCGTGGCTGCCGCCGCGTCGTTCTTGTCCGAGCACTACGGTGCGCCCGTCATGCTGTTTGCCCTGCTGCTGGGCATGGCCCTGAATTTCCTCGCCGGTGACGGCGTCTGCAAGGCCGGTATCGAGTTCACCGCACGCACCGTGTTGCGAATCGGGGTGGCGCTGCTGGGCATGCGCATCACCCTCGAACAGATGGCGGCGCTGGGCTGGAAGCCGGTGGCCCTGGTGGTGATCCTGGTGGTGGTTACCATCGGCGTGTCGGTAATCGCGGCCAAGGCGCTGGGCTTTCAGCGTTTGTTCGGCATGCTCACGGGTGGGGCTACCGCGATCTGTGGTGCATCGGCCGCATTGGCGCTGGCGGCAGCGCTGCCTAATCACCCGCAGAAAGAACGCGCGACCCTGTTCACGGTGATCGGAGTCTCGGCGCTGTCGACGTTGGCGATGATCGTCTACCCGATGATCGCCAATTGGCTGCAACTGTCGCCGCAAGTGGCCGGGGTGTTTCTTGGAGCGACCATCCACGATGTGGCGCAGGTGGTCGGTGCCGGCTACAGCATGTCAACCGAGACCGGTGATACGGCGACAGTGGTCAAGCTGATGCGCGTCGCCATGCTGCTGCCGGTGATCGTCACCGCCGCGATGATCACGCGCATGCAGGGCGCCGATCCGACCGGCAAGCGGCCACCGTTGCTGCCATGGTTCGCTGTCGGTTTCCTGATTCTGGCGTGCATCAACAGCACCGGGTGGATAGCCCCGGCGGTGCAGGGCTCGATCAATGAGCTGTCGCGCTGGTGCCTGGTGGTGTCCATCAGTGCCTTGGGCATGAAGACCCAGCTCAAGGAGCTGGCGGCGGTGGGCATCAAGCCGATCCTGCTGATGGTGGGGGAGACGGTGTTCCTCGTCGTGCTGGTGCTGTTGTTGCTGCACTGGGGCCTATGACTGCCGACGTAAATCGTTTTCTGGCAGAGGACCGCACCGCAGTTGGCTCCTAGCTGCGGTGGTGTTCTCGACCGGTGTCGATGACACTGGTTTTTCACGGCGACTGTACCAGCAGTCGCCGTTTTTTTTGCCCGGTGGGCCTGTGTGAAATTGGTTGTCGGAGTGCATATCCATTGCTGCGGTAACGGCCACCTATGGTTTCGCCCTTACGGCGACTCC
>NZ_APIO01000056.1:0-21236 GCF_000408945.1 Pseudomonas sp. G5(2012) | reverse complement strand
GCAACAGGTACACCGCGGCGTCTGGTTCGCCGGCAAATCGGATCGCCGCAAAGCGGGCCTATACATGGGGAAGGTGGGGGCGCCGTGACGTAGCGACCCCGCCAGGTGAATCAAAGCTTCGGCAACTGCCCGATGCGGCTCATCATCTCGGTCACGATTTGCAGGTCAAGCAGGAACTGCTCGGTGGTCTTGAACTCGTTGTCGTTGTGACCGGTGTATTTGACGTCCGGCATGGCCAGGCCGAATTGCACGCCGTTGGGCAGTTCGTGCACCGAGGTGGCGCCGGCGGAGGTGCCGAACTTGTGCTCCATGCCGAGGTTTTCGCTGGCCACGGCGAGCAGGGCCTTGACCCATTCTCCCTCGGGATTGCGGTACATCGGCTCGGCGATGGAGAAGTCGAAGGCCGGTATAATGTTGCTGTTCTTGCTCCAGGCATCCAGTTTTGTGACGATTTCAGACTTCAGTACTTCCGGGGACTTGCCCTTCGGTACTCGCAGGTTGACCGCAAGCTTGAAGGTTTTGTCATCCATCCCGACATAAGTCAGGGAGGTGGTCAGCGGACCCATGAACTCATCGGCGAAACCCACTGCCAATTTGCCCCCCAAGTAATCCAGCCCCCAGTTGTCGGCGGCGTAGCGGGCGGCGTCGGTGATCTGGTTGTGCTTGAGCGCGACCTTGCCGTCGAGGCTGTTGATGAAGTCCAGCATCCTCGCCACCGGGTTGATGCCGGACTCGGGTTCGGAGGAGTGGGCGGACACACCAGTGACGGTCAGCATGACGTCATTGCCGACCACCTTGGCGGCGACGTCGAAGTTGCCACCATTGCGCATGGCGTACTCTGTACCGGCCTTCTGCAGGCTGGCCGCCAGTTCTGCGGGATTGCCCGCCACCAGGGTGGCGACCGAGGTCGACGGAAT
The DNA here is from genome assembly GCF_000408945.1 of Pseudomonas sp. G5(2012). Lineage (NCBI taxonomy): Bacteria > Pseudomonadati > Pseudomonadota > Gammaproteobacteria > Pseudomonadales > Pseudomonadaceae > Pseudomonas > Pseudomonas sp. G5(2012). Next base: position 20,319 of record NZ_APIO01000056.1, on the reverse strand, counting down.
CTGGTTGGTCGCCAGGCCGCCTGTCATCGCAGTGATTTCAGCGCCCTTGCCTTGAGCCTTGCGCTTGGCGAAGCTGGCCATGACCGTGCCGTAGCCTTTCTCGGCAATCACCACCGGGTAGCCGCCATCCAGCGCCAGGTTGTAGTTGGGCGTCGGGTTGCGTTCGAAATAATAGGGGATGGCGTCGCCCGTGGTTTCTTCGGTGGTGTCTACCAGCAGCTTGAAGTTCCTGGCCAGCGGCAGCTTCTCTTCCTTGATGACCTTCATGGCGTAGAGCGTGACCACGATGCCGTTCTTGTCATCTTCCGTACCCCGGCCATACATGCGATCGCCCACCAGGGTGACCTTGAATGGATCGAGACGGGTGCCATCCTGCAGCACCCAATTCTCTGGCGTCACCGGCACCACGTCGGCATGGGCGTGAATGCCGACGACTTCATCACCAGCGCCTTCCAGGGAAATTTCATAAACGCGGTTGTCGATGTTGCGAAAGCTCAGGTTGAACCCCTGGGCCAGGACCTTGATCTTCTCGGCGATCTTGATGAACTCGGGATTGTCGTGTTGGGCAACGCCGTCCACGCGCACGGTCGGGATGGCTACCAGTTCACGCAGGGTTTGCGTAGCCGCGCTGCCGTATTTCACCCGTGTGTAGAGGCCAAGCAGGCGATAGATCTGGTTTTGCTGCTCAGGGGACAGTGTCTTGTTATCGAGGAAGGCACTGATGGCCGTGCCAAGATCGTCAGTCTTGGCGATATCGCGCTTGGCCAGGCTTTTCAGGAACTGGCGGAAATCCTTTACCGAGGTATCGCTGAACGTCTTGAGGATGATCGCATTCTGTTGCGGGGTGATGTTGGCCTGTGCAGCGTTGGTGAACGAGGACAGGCTGGCGACCACCAGGGTAGCTGCGGCCAGGTGCTTGAGTGAAAAGTCCATTGCTGGGGGCATTCCTTTGCAGGTGTCTTGTAGGAAATATCTGATCGTTAGATCAGAAACATCCGCAAGCTAACACTGCGAGGGAGAGGTGGGGAGCCCCTGAAGTGGGATCTGTCGCACAGAAATGCAAAAGCGGCGCAGATATGAAAACCGCGCATGACGAACCACCATCGCCCGCGAGACGGTTCCTACAGGGCCGTTTTTGTCCCACGTTTGCTGGTGCCTGCAGGCTTGCGCTTGGCCGGCTTGCGTTTGTTTTTCCAAGGCGTTGCACCGCGCCCGGCAGGGCTGGCGGGGCCGCTGATGGTGAGGCTCAGGCCGGCGCAGCGACTGACTTGCTTGCTCATCCAGGCAGCCTGTTTGGTGACGAACTCGTCCAGGCTCATTTCCCCGCTCTGCACCATGTCCAGGGCCTGTTCCCAGATGGCGGTGGTGCCCGGGTCGGCAATGGCCCGCGGTACCGCATCGATCAGGCTGAAAGCGGCCGGGGTCGCGGCAAGCGCCTTGCCGTTCTTGATCAGGTAACCACGGTCGAGCAGCCCCTGGATGATCGAGGCTCGAGTCGCTTCGGTGCCGATGCCGGTGGTGTCCTTGAGTTTTTGCTTGAGCAATGGATCTTCCACCAGTTTGGCGACGTTCTTCATGGCCTTGATCAGGTCGCCTTCGGTGAAGGGTTTGGGCGGTTGTGTCCAGAGGTCCTTGAGTTGCACGTCAGCCACCGCGCAATCAATGCCTTCCCTGAGGTTGGGCAGGGTTTGCGGCGTGGGTGCTTCGCGGCCCTTGGCGGGTGCAAGGGCTTCGGGCAAGGCGCGTTTCCAGCCAGGTTCGACGATTTGCTTGCCGACTGCACGCAAGGCCTCGCCAGCGCAATCGAAGTCGGCCTGGGTGCGGTCGAACTCGTGGTTGGGCAGGAACTGCGCCAGGTAACGGGCGCGGATCAAGGTGTAGACCGCGCGTTGCTTGCCTGCCAGGCGTTCGAGGTTTTTTGCCGCGGCGGTGGGAATGATGCCGTGGTGCGCGCTGACCTTGGCATCGTTCCAGGCCCGTGAACGACGCTGGGGTTCCAAATAATCGTGCAAGGCATTCAGTGCCGGGTCGGCCTGGCGTAGCGCCGCCAGGATGCCCGGTGCTTCGCTGTGCTGGCTGAGTGGCAAGTAGCCGCAGTCGCTACGCGGGTAGGTGATGACCTTGTGGGTTTCGTAGAGCGCCTGGGCGATGTCGAGGGTTTCCTGGGCACCGAGCCCGAGCTTTTTCGAGCAGACTTCCTGCAAGGTGCCGAGGTCGAATGGCAGCGGCGCCACTTCGCGCATCCGTTCGGTGCGCAGCTTGATGACCCTGGCGCTTGCGGCGGCAAGCATGGCCGCTGCCGCTCGTTGCGCCAGCGCCTGATTCAGGCAGCGATCCTGGTCGTCGCACACCTCGGAGGCGGCCCGCCATTGTGCCGTGAAGGCGGTGCCGTCGTGCAACAACTGCACCTCGACAGCCCAGTAGGGCACGGGCACGAAGGCAGCGATGCTGCGGTCGCGATCCACGACCAGGCGCAAGGTAGGCGTCTGCACCCGGCCGACCGGCAGGACACCCTGGTACCCGGACTGGCGTCCCAACAAGGTGAATAGCCGACTCATATTCATGCCGATCAGCCAGTCGGCCCGGGAGCGCCCCAGCGCCGAATGGTAAAGACTGAAGGTCTGCGCACCGGGCTTGAGGGCGGCGAGGGCCTTGCGGATCGAGGCATCGTCCAGCGCCGACAGCCACAATCGCTGGATCGGGCCGCGATAGCGGCAATGCTCCACCAGTTCCCTGGCGATCATTTCGCCCTCGCGGTCGGCGTCGGTGGCAATGACCAGTTCGCGTGCTTCGCCGAGCAGGCGCTTGACCACCTTGTATTGGCTGGCCGTGCGCGGCTTTACGGTCATCTTCCATTGGTCGGGAATGATCGGCAGGTCTGCCAGTACCCAGCGCTTGTAGCGCGCGTCATAGGCATCCGGGGGCGCGGTTTCCAAAAGGTGGCCGATGCACCAGGTCACTGTGACGTCCGTTCCCAGCCAGCAGCCGTCGCCACGTCGCCGCGCGCCGAGGACGGCCGCAATGTCTTTGGCCTGGGAAGGTTTTTCACAGAGGTAAAGCCGCATAACCACCATCGTCGATCAATGTGAGCAAGTGCACAGGATGGCGTGAGAGGAGCGCGAGAGCAATCTTTATCTGTATGGATGTACAGTTTTTACGTTGCGTTTGATTGCGCAGGCCGTTTAGCTGTGAGGCCATCGTTATCGGGGAATCTGAGTTATACCTGATACGTCGTAGTCTCAGGTTTTGGGGTCGCTGCGCGGCCCATCGCGGGCAAGCCACGCTCCTGCAGGTCAACTTCTGTCATGAGGATTGTTTTCCATGAAAAGCTCCGGTCCCAGCCCTGTCATCACCATCGCCGAGCAGCCAGGCTGCCTGTTGGTGAAGTTCCACGGTATCCAGGTGGCTGCATCTTCACGTGCGTTGGTGCTATTGGAAGCCAATTACCCTCCGGTGTACTACGTCCCGCGAGAAGACATCGACGAGAAATATTTCGCCCGCACCGACCACACCAGCTATTGCCCGTACAAGGGCGATGCCAGCTATTTCAGTTTGCAGGTGCCGGGACATGAAGGGGCTAATGCGGTGTGGAGTTACGAGAATCCGAAAGTCTCGGTTGCACAGATACGCGAATACATGGCGTTTTATCCAGATCAGGTGAAATTTGAGCTCGTTGAACTCGACGAGTGAGTCGCCATTGCCATTAAAAGATCGCAGCCTGCGGCAGCTCCTACAGGGGAACGCATTCCAGGGTAGGAGTTGCCGAAGGCTGCGATCTTTTGATTTTCAATCAGTTCTTATCCAGATCGACGTTACGTGTCTCTCGCAGGCACAACATCCCCACCACCAGGCTCACCCCGGTGATCAGCACCGGATACCACAGCCCATAGAAGATGTCGCCGGTGTACACCACCAGGGCAAATGACACGGTCGGCAGGAAACCGCCGAACCAGCCATTACCGATGTGGTAGGGCAGGGACATCGAGGTGTAGCGGATACGGGTGGGGAACAGTTCGACCATCAGCGCCGCCAGCGGGCCGTAGCACATGGCGGAGATGATGATCAGCGCGACGATCAGGGCCACGATCATTGGTTTGTTGATCTGCTGCATGTCGGCCTGTTGTGGGTAACCCGCCAGGGTCACCGCGCCACGCAGGGCGGCTTCGTCGAAACCGTCGATCTTCATGTCACCGACGCTGACCTGCACATCGCTGCCGGCCGGGGCTGCTGCGCTCTGGTACGGCAGGCCTTGCTTGACCAGGAAGGTCTTGACCTTGTCGCATGGGCTGTCGAATTTCGCCTTGCCTACCGGGTCGAACTGGAAGGTGCAGGTGGCCGGGTCCGCGAGCACGGTAATCGGCGCCTGGCGGCTGGCCTGGTCGATGGCCGGGTTGGCGTAGTGGGCCAGGGTCTTGAAGATCGGGAAGTACAACACGGTGGCGAGCAGCAGGCCCAGCATGAGTACCGGTTTGCGCCCGACCTTGTCCGATAGCCAGCCAAAGAAAATGAAGAAGGGTGCACCGATGGTCACACTGACGATCAGCAAACCGTTGGCCACTGCGGGGTCCATTTTCAGGAACTGGGTGAGGAAGAACAGCACATAGAACTGCGCAGCATAGAAGGTCACCGCTTGCCCGGCGTTGATGCTGAACAGGGCGATCAATACCACCTTGAGGTTTTCCCACTTGCCGAAGGAATCGCGGATCGGCGACTTGCAGAGTTTGCCTTCCTCTTTCATTTTCACGAACGCAGGCGACTCGTGCAGGCTCAGGCGAATCCAGGTCGAGATGCCCAGCAGGATGATCGAAAACAGAAACGGAATGCGCCAGCCCCAAACTTCGAACTGATCGCCCGTGAAATAGCGGCAACCCAGTACCACCAGCAGCGACAGCAACAGGCCCAGGGTGGCGGTGGACTGGATCCAGCTGGTGTGGAAGCCACGTTTGCCCATCGGCGCGTGCTCTGCCACGTAGGTCGCGGCGCCGCCATATTCACCACCCAGTGCCAGGCCCTGGAGCATGCGCAGCACCACGAGGATGATCGGCGCGGCGATGCCGATGCTCGCGTAATTGGGCAGCAGGCCGACGCAGAAGGTTGCCAGGCCCATCAGCACGATGGTGGCGAGGAAGGTGTATTTGCGCCCGATCATGTCGCCCAACCGGCCGAACACCAGGGCGCCGAATGGCCTGACAATGAAGCCGGCGGCGAACGCCATCAAGGCAAAGATGAACGCGGTGGTGTCGTTGACCCCGGCGAAGAACTGTTTGCTGATCACCGCCGCGAGGGCGCCGTAGAGGAAAAAGTCATACCACTCGAAAACCGTCCCGAGCGACGAGGCGAAGATGACTTTCTGGGTTTCCTGGCTGGTGCCCGCGCTACGCACGGCTTCCAGGGGCTGAACGTGTTCTGACATATCGGTATCCCTCACAGTGATTGTTTTTGTTGTTCCACTGTCGGCGCTTTCCTTGTGGGCGGGCGCCGCGTTTATCCATAAATCGGGGTGTACCCGTTACCCGTAGGAGCGAGCATGCTCGCGATGCACCTGAGAGCACCGCGGGGTGTCAGGTTTCCAGCGTCATCGTTGACGGCCATCGCGAGCATGCTCGCTCCTACAGTGTCCGTGCAGGGTTCACGGGTGTGTGGCCAGTTCCTTTTCCGGGGTGATGCTCCTTGTGTCGGGGTTGAGGATCAGTTGTGCAGCCTTCTCCGCGATCATCAGCGTAGGCGAGCAGGTGTTGCCCGAGGTGATGCGCGGCATGATCGAGGCATCGGCGATGCGCAGGCCGGGAATGCCGTGCACGCGCAGTTCTGCATCGACCACCGCGTCCGCGTCGCTGCCCATGCGGCAGGTGCCGACCGGATGGAAAATCGTCGTGCCGATCCGCGCGGCGGCTTCATGCAGCTGTTCTTCGCTCTGCAGGCTGTCGCCGGGCAGGTACTCGACCGGTTTGAACGCCCTCAGGGCCGGCGCGGCAACGATGCGCCGGGTCAGGCGGATGGCATCGGCGGCGACCCGCAAGTCTTCCGGGTGGCTCAGGTAATTGGGCTGGATCAGCGGCGCTTGTTGTGGATCGGCAGAGCGGATCTGCACCGTGCCCCGGCTTTGCGGACGCAGATCGCAAACCGATGCGGTGAAGGCCGGGAAGGCGTGCAACGGCTCACCAAAGCGCTCCAGCGACAGCGGCTGCACGTGGTACTCGAGGTTGGCCGAGGTTTGCTCGGGCCCTGAACGCGCAAAGGCCCCCAACTGACTCGGCGCCATCGACAACGGACCGCTGCGGTCATACAGATAACGCAGGCCCATGCCCATCTTGCCCCACAGGCTGCCGGCGATTTGATTGAGCGTTCGGGCATTCTCCAGCTTGTAGATCAGCCGCAGTTGCAGGTGGTCCTGCAAGTTGCCGCCAACGCCGGACAGTTCATGGACTACACCGATGCCCAGGCGCTGCAGCAGTGGGCGAGGGCCGATGCCGGAACGCTGCAGGATGCTCGGTGAACCGACGGAACCGGCGCACAGGACGATTTCCTTGCGCGCCTTGAAAGTCTTGGCCTGGCCCTGCCAGCGGGCGCTGACCGCCGAAGCACGAGCGTTTTCCAGCATTACGCGGTCGACCTCGACACCGGTCAGCACCGTCAGGTTGGGGCGCTGGCGGATCGGTTTGAGAAAGGCCTTGGCTGCATTCCAGCGGATGCCCGCCTTCTGGTTGACCTGGAAATAGCCGCAACCTTCGTTATCGCCCTGGTTGAAGTCGTCGATGCTGGCGATGCCGCTTTGTTCGGCGGCGCTGCGGAAAGCATCCAGAATCGGCCAGGACAGGCGCTGGCGTTCAACCCGCCAGTCGCCGCTGGCGCCGTGAAACGTTGACTCGCCGGCAAAATGGTTTTCGCTCTTCTTGAACAACGGCAGCACGTCTTGCCAACGCCAGCCAGGGTTGCCGTCTGCCGCCCAGCCATCGTAGTCGCCGGCCTGGCCGCGCATGTAGATCATGCCGTTGATCGACGAACAGCCGCCCAGTACCTTGCCGCGTGGGTAACTCAGGGTACGACCTTGCAAGCCCGGTTGCGCCTCGGTCTTGAAGCACCAGTCGGTTCGCGGATTGCCGATGCAGAACAGGTAGCCCACCGGGATGTGGATCCAGGCGTAATTGTCGCGACCGCCGGCTTCGAGCAGCAGCACGCGGTGTTGCGGGTTGGTCGACAGGCGATTGGCCAGTAAACAGCCGGCCGGCCCGGCCCCAACCACGATGTAGTCGTATTCATCAAGGGAAGCGTGCATCCCTGACCTCGCTTGTTGTTCTTGTTGGGGACCATCCTAGTTGTTAGCTTTCGTTAAAAGAATGTTAGTTTTTACCCAGCTACTGTTCGTTTTTAAACAACGCTGACCAAGGGATGGACGATGTTCGACTGGAATGACCTGCGGTTCTTTCTCGAGCTACAGCGAAGCGGGCGTTTGCTCACTGCTGCGCGCCGTTTGAACACCACCCATGCCACCGTGGCGCGGCACATCGAGGCCGTTGAAAAGAGCCTGGGCACCGCACTGTTCGTGCAGCATGCCCAGGGGTATGAGCTGACCCCGGCGGGCGAAGCATTGCTCAAGCACGCCGAGGCGATGGAGAACGTCGCGCTGCTGGCGCAGGAAGAAATCACCCAATCCACGGCGCCGCTGGGCAAGATCCGGGTGGGGGTGACGGAAGGGCTGGGCATCATGTTCCTTGCCAGCCGCATGAACGGACTGTTCGAGCGCTACCCCGGACTGGAAGTGGAACTGGTGGCGGTGCCGCGCTTTGTCAGCATCCTCAACCGCGAGGCGGAAATCAGCATCCACCTGGAGCGCCCGGCCGCCGACATGCTGGTCACGCGCAAACTGGCGGACTATCGCCTGGCGCTCTACGCCAGCCAGGACTACCTCGACCGCTCCCCGGCGCTGCGCAATCGTGAAGACCTGGGGCGCCATGCCTGGATCGGCTACGTCGACGATTTGCTGTTCAGCCAGGAATTGATGTTCCTCAACAGCTTCTGCCGCAACCCGCAGGTGGTGTTCCACAGCACCAGCGTCATCGCCCAGCAACAGGCCGCGCGCGCAGGTCTTGGGATCGCCGTGCTGCCGTGCTACATGGCCAGTGCCGATCCTGGCCTTGTGCCGTTGCTCCCCCAGGAGAGCATCCTGCGTAGTTACTGGATCAGTACCCGTCGCGAGTTGCACAAGTCGGTGCGGTTGCGGGTGATGTGGGATTACGTGGTGGAGTTGTGTGAGCGTGAGCAGGAGCTGCTGCTGGGCCCCAACCCTCCCGTGATTTAACGGTGCCTCGGATACCACTGTAGGAGCTGCCGCAGGCTGCGATCTTTTGATTTTTCAAGATCAAAAGATCGCAGCCTGCGGCAGCTCCTACAGAGGGAGACCGTGTTTCAGGCGAGGATTTCAAACGCCGTACTGGCCAGCCGCTCGCCATTCACCAACACATGTACCGCATGCTTGCCCGCGTAATGCCGGCGGGTGGTCAGTTCCTTGATGTGTTGGCCGCGGGTGATCGGTTGTGTGGCGTTGCCTGGTAGCGTCAAGGCCTTGAGCTTGAAGACCTTGGCCGAGGTGCTGCCGTTGGCCTTGACGTAGTCGATGGCGTAATCGATCACCAGGCGCTGGCTGTTGTGTACCGTGGACTTGACCGCAAAGGACAGGGTGATTTTTTCGCCGAGCCCGATCACCGGCGGATTGACCTGCACATCGATGATCTGGACTTCAGGTTTGCCGCCCGCGCCAATGATAGCCAGGGCGCGCAGGTTGCCCTGTTTGATCAGGCTGCGCAGGGCATGCCTGGCGATCCATGCGGTGTGCGGGTTGTCCAGCGACCAGCCCTCGATCAGGTCCAGTACCCACTCGGGCTGGTCCTTGGTGATGTCATTGAGGTGATTGGCCACGGACTTGCGCACGTAAAGGCTGGGGTCGGCCTTGAGGTTGTCGAGGATCCCGGCGGCCAGTCGCGGGTCGGCCTGGACCGGCTCCAGGCGAAACGACCAGGGCAGGCGCGGCCGGCAACCTTCGCTGGCGAGGCGCCGGACATGTTCGTTGGCGTCCAGCGACCAGTCATGCATCAATTGCAGCGAGCGTTGCAAATCGTCGCGCAGGAAATGGCGGATGGCGAACTCCGAGGAACCGAATGCGGTGAAGTACTTGAGCGCCTCCATCGACAGTTCGAACCGCTCCGCGCCATAGGTCGCCACGTAATGCGGCAGGCACATGCTGACAAAACCGCTGTTGAGGCGAGGGGCGAGGGCGCGCAGTACTTCCAGCGATGCTTCATAACCCAGCGGCAATACCGCGTGCAAGCATTCGCTGACGCGGGCCAGGCGCTGCATCACCGACAATTCGGCCAGGCCATGGTTGGCCAGTTTCAGGAAACCCTTGGCGTCGAAGTCGGGATACACCGCCGTCATCTCGGCGGCGATGTGCCGCAGGCGCTCGGCGTTGAAGATTTCCTTGAGAGCGGTGTCGCCAGCCATGTTGGAGTCCGTGTGTGATAGGGGCGGGGTGCCGGCCAGGAGGCCGGCACATTCATCTCAACCGTTCTTCGCCTGCTCTTCCAGCTGGTCCGATTCGAATAACCGTGCCAGTTCCGCCCGCGCTTCCTGCGCCGTCTGCTTGACCTTCACCGCGTCGTCGTAGATCGCGTGCTGGGCTTCGAGCACCTGTTCGTCGTGATGCTTGAAACGCTTGATCCGTGCATCGGCCTGTTCGGGCGTCAGTCCCAGGCCGATCAATGTCTGCCGGCTCATTTCCAGACTGGAGTAAAAGGTTTCGCGCACGGCGTGGGCGCCCAGGTCCACCAGGCGATGCACATGCTGGCGGTTGCGGGCGCGGGCAATGATCTTGATGTGCGGATAGAGCTTGTGCACCAGTTCGGCGGTCTTGATGTTGGTGTCCGGGTCGTCGGTGGCGATGACGAAGAACTCGGCATCCGCAACCTTGGCCGCGCTGAGGATTTCCGGACGCATCGGGTCGCCGTAATACACCGGTACGCCGCCGAAGCTGCGCGACAGCTCGATGGTTTCCACCGAGGTGTCGAGGGCCACGAACTTGATGTTCTGAGCCCGCAGGATACGCGCGACGATCTGCCCCATACGGCCCATGCCGGCGATCACCACACGGGGCTCATCGGCGTCGATTGCGCGAAATTGCTCCGGAACCACCACCGGTTGCACCTTCGGGCTAACCAGTCGGGCGCACAACAACATCAACAGGGGCGTCAACGCCATCGACAGGGTGATCGCCAGCACCAGCAAGTCGTACAGGCGTGGATCGAACAAACCATGATCACGGCCGATCTTGAACACCACAAAGGCAAATTCACCACCCGCCGCCAGCACGATGCCCAGGCGAATGGCGCTGATCTTGTTCAAACCGCCGGCCAGGCGGCCGACGACAAACAGCAACGGCAGCTTGACGGCGATCAGCAGCAGGGTCAGCCCCAGCACCACGATAGGCTCGCGCAGCAGCAGGCCGAGGTTGGCGCCCATGCCGACACTCATGAAGAACAGCCCCAACAGCAGGCCCTTGAAGGGTTCGATCTGTGCTTCCAGCTCGTGCCGGTATTCGGAGTCTGCCAGCAGCAGGCCGGCAAGAAATGCACCGAGGGCCATGGAAATACCGGCCAGGTCCATCAGCCAGGCGGTGCCCATCACCACCAGCAACGCGGTCGCGGTGGACACTTCCGGCAAGCCGGTCTTGGCGACCACGCGAAACACCGGACGCAGCAAGTAGCGTCCGCCGATCACCACAATGGCAATACTGACCAGCACGCGCAGGCCCTGGTTGACATCGTCGACCGCGCTGACGTTTGCGCTACTGCCTGCCAGCAGCGGCACCATGGCGATCAGCGGGATCGCGGCGATGTCCTGGAACAGCAGGATCGCGAACGCCAGGCGGCCGTGGGGGCTGGTCAGTTCCTTGCGCTCAGCCAGGCTTTGCAGGCCGAAGGCGGTGGACGACAGGGCCAGGCCCAGGCCCAGCACGATCGAGGTGTTCAGCGGTTGCCCGAAGACATACAGCGCCAATACGCCCAGCAGCGCACCTGTCAGCAGTACTTGCGCCAGACCGACGCCGAACACCGCCTTGCGCATCACCCATAAGCGCCGTGGCGACAACTCCAGGCCGATGATGAACAGCAGCAACACCACGCCGAGTTCAGAGATGTGCGCGACACTTTCCGTATTGCCGATCAGGCCCAGCCCCGAGGGGCCGATGATCACGCCGGCAAACAGATAACCCAGCACCGCGCCCAATTGCAGGCGCTTGGCCAGGGGAACGGTGAGTACGGCGGCGAGCAGAAATACGACTGCGGCTTGCAACAGACTGCCTTCATGGGGCATTAGAAAAACTCCATCAACTCGGTACGGCGGGTCGACAAGGATAAAGGCTGGCCTGGGTTCAAGGCTATCGCGCAAAACAGTTGTCGAGCGGACATCGCCGTCGCACTACAGCAATTCCCCCAGGTCCCAGAGCCGTACAAGCTCAGCGGGGGCCTGGTTTTCCGGCACTTTCAACACCATCTGGTCGTCCTGTTCGCCTGCGTGGTAGCGCAGCTCGATCTGGTAAAAGCGCTGATCTCCCCCGCCCGAGGCCGAGCTGGCCAGCGGCAGGCACCCTTCGAGCAGGCCACGGATGCGCGAACGCTGCTCGAGATCGCATTGCGCGAATTCGATTTCCCGGGGGCGCGTCAGGGCCTGGATTGCGGCAAAGCCACCTTGGCGAGACAGGCGCACAACGGCCCGGTCGTCCAGTGTCGGCAGGGTTTTCATGGTGCCTCCTGCGTCGTCTCGACGCCTACTTGTGACCAGCCGCGCTGCACCACCCGCGCTTCATTGGCGCTGAAGCGCCGACGCGCATGCTCCACGGTGAGTTTTGCAAAGGCACTGAATGACGTCTCATGACTCAAGCGCTTGTCACACAGTGCGTCGTACCAGATGAGCCCGGCTGTTTCCCAGGCGAATCCACCCAAGGCCTTGGCGGCCAGGTAAAACGCCCGATTGGGAATGCCGGAATTGATGTGCACGCCGCCATTGTCCTCCTGGGTGATCACGAATTTGCGCATGTGGTCCGGTTGCGGGTCCTTGCCCAGCAGTGGGTCGTCATAGGCGGTGCCCGGGTGGGCCATCGAGCGCAAACCGACGCCCTTGATCCGCGGGGTCAGTAAATCCGCGCCGATCAGCCAGTCCGCCTGGTCGGCGGTGTGCCCCAGCAGGTATTGCTTGGTCAGCACGCCAAACACATCCGACAGCGATTCATTCATCGCCCCGGACTGGTCGGCATACACCAGGCCCGCTTCGCTCTCGACCACGCCGTGGGTCAGCTCGTGCCCGACCACGTCCAGCGAGCGGGTGAAGCGCTGGAAGATTTCCCCATCGCCGTCACCGAAGACCATCTGCGATCCGTTCCAGAAGGCGTTCTCATAGTCCTGGCCATAATGCACGCTGCCGATCAGGGCGAAACCCTTATCGTCGATGGAGTCGCGGCCCAACACTTTCCAAAAGAAATCGTAGCTGGCCCCCAGCGCGTCGTAGGCCTCATCGACCGCCGGATCACCGCTCGGCGCCTGGCCTTCGAGGCGCACCGGCATGCCGGGCAGGAGCATCTTGCCCTGGGCATCATGCACGCTGCGCTGTACCTGGCCACGTTTGGAGGTTGCCGGCAGGATCGCGGCGGCAGCTGGACGCACCGGTGGGCCAGGCGTATGCCGAAGGGTACGCACATGGGACAGTGTGCTCATTGCGCTGGAACGCTGGTGTTCAGATCCATGCGCGACGATACGGTGCAGAATGTAGGGCGGAATGAAACTGCGCAGGTCAGTCATCAGAGCATCCTTTCTGAGCACGAAGTCAATACATATGTGAGCGGCGCAGGGGTATTCGGTTCCGCCGGTTGCCATTGGCAGCAGTTTCTGCGAAAACCTGCGTCCGCGCCCGCAAGTCCAGGGCACTGTAGATGAGTTAAGAACATGAACGACGAACTGCAAATCATTGATCTTGAACCGGGTGACGGCAAGGCCGCCGTCAAAGGCGCACTGATCACCACCCAATACCGCGGCTGGCTGGAGGACGGTAGCGAATTCGACTCTTCCTACAGTCGAGGCAAGCCGTTCCAGTGCGTGATCGGCACCGGTCGGGTGATCAAGGGTTGGGACCAGGGCCTGATGGGCATGCAGGTCGGTGGCAAGCGCAAATTGCTGGTCCCGGCGCACCTGGCCTATGGCGAGCGTACGATGGGCAAGATCCCGCCGAATTCGAACCTGATATTCGAGATTGAATTGCTGGAAGTGCTGACGCGGGACGATTGAGTGCGGAACATGGAAACACGAACGCCGATCCGTTGAGACCGTTTGTATCCCTGTAGGGGAAAGAGCCAAAAAAAACGCCGCCCTCGAATTCGGGGGCGGCGCTTTTTTATTGCAGTGGACGTCAGGTCAAACCTTGACGATCCAGCCCGCTGGCGCTTCGACGTCGCCAGTTTGCACGCCGGTCAGCTCTTTGTAGAGCTTCTGGGTGATCGGGCCGACTTCGGTTTCGCTATGGAACACGTGCAGGTGGTCGTTGTAGCTGATGCCGCCGATTGGCGTGATCACGGCGGCGGTACCGCAAGCGCCGGCTTCCTTGAAGTCCGACAGCTTGTCGATGAACACGTCACCTTCGATCACTTCCAGGCCCAGGCGCGTTTTAGCCAGCTCAATCAGCGACAGGCGGGTGATGCCCGGCAACACCGACGGCGAGTTCGGGGTCACGAACTTGTTGTCGTGGGTGATCCCGAAGAAGTTGGCCGAACCGACTTCTTCGATTTTGGTGTGGGTCATCGGGTCCAGGTAGATGGCGTCGGCGAAGTGCGCCTTCTTGGCCTGGGAGCCTGGCATCAGGCTGGCGGCGTAGTTGCCACCGACCTTGGCTGCGCCAGTGCCTTGCGGGGCCGCGCGGTCGTAGCTGGAGATCAGGAAGTTGTGCGGGGTCAGGCCGCCCTTGAAGTAGGCGCCGACCGGGATGCAGAAAATCGAGAAGATGAACTCGGGTGCGGTACGCACGCCGATGTTGTCACCCACGCCGATCACGAACGGACGCAGGTACAGCGCGCCGCCAGTGCCGTAAGGCGGGATGAAACGCTCGTTGGCCCGCACCACATCCTTGCATGCTTCGATGAACTGCTCGGTGGACACCTGTGGCATCAGCAGGCGCGCGCAGCTGCGTTGCATGCGCGCGGCGTTCTGGTCCGGGCGGAACAGGTTGATCGAACCGTCCTTGCAGCGGTAGGCCTTCAGGCCCTCGAAGCATTGCTGGCCATAGTGAAGGGCCGTGGAGCCTTCGCTGATGTGCAGCACATTGTCTTCGGTCAGGGTGCCTGCGTCCCACTCGCCATTACGCCAGTGCGACAGATAGCGCTTGTCGGTCTTGATGTAGTCAAAACCCAGCTTGTCCCAATTGATGCTTTCGTTACCCATGACACCCTCTATCACTTAACAACCGCCGAAACGGTTCAATGTTTCTGACGTTTTCTGGATGGGGACAACAATACTTCATTCCGGACCCATTTCGCAGCCCGGATTTGATCGTTCCCACGCAGAACGTGGGAACGATCATGCGTGGGGGTCACAGATGCAGTGCGTGGCCAAGCGCCCGCAACGCCGCTTCCTGCACCGCTTCGCCCAACGTCGGATGCGCATGGATGGTGCCGCCGATGTCTTCCAGCCGCGCACCCATTTCCAGGCTTTGCGCGAATGCCGTGGACAATTCGGAGACGCCGACGCCCACCGCCTGCCAGCCAACGATCAGATGATTGTCCCGACGAGCGACCACGCGCACGAAGCCGCTCTTGGACTCAAGCGTCATTGCCCGGCCATTGGCGGCGAACGGGAAGTTCGACACGATGCAGTCAAGACCTGCCGCCTTGGCCTCGTCCGGGGTTTTGCCGACCACCACCAGTTCCGGGTCGGTAAAGCAGACGGCGGCGATAGCGGCGGGGTTGAACTCGCGGTGCTTGCCGCTGATCAGTTCGGCCACCATCTCGCCCTGGGCCATGGCCCGGTGGGCGAGCATCGGCTCGCCACTGAGGTCGCCGATGGCGTAGACGTTGCGCATGCTGGTCTGGCAGCGGTGATCGATCTTGATCGACGCGCCGTTCATCGCAAGGTCCAGCGCTTCGAGGTTCCAGCCCTCGGTGTTTGGCTTGCGACCCACGGCCACCAGTACCTGATCGGTCTCCAGGTTCAGGATGCCGCCATCCGGGTCGCGTACTTGTAAGGTATTTTCTGATGAATCAAAGCCTTGCACGCTATGCTTCAAGTAAAGTTTCACGCCAAGTTTCTTCAATTCGTCGTGCACGGGCTGGGTCAGTTCGCCGTCGTAGGCCGGCAGGATGCGTTCCTGGGCCTCGACCACGCTGACGTCGGCACCGAGCTTGCGATAGGCAATCCCCAGTTCCAGGCCGATGTAGCCGCCACCCACCACGACCAGGCGTTTGGGCACGGATCTCGGTGCCAGCGCTTCGGTGGAGGAGATGATCGGCCCGCCAATCGGCAGCATCGGCAAGTTCACGCTTTTGGAGCCAGTGGCCAGCACCAGGTGCTCGCACTGGATGCGCGTGTCGCCGACGTCGACGGTTTTGCCGTCGACGACCTTGGCCCAGCCTTGAACGACCTGGACCTTGTTCTTTTTCAGCAGGGCCGCGACACCGGTGGTCAGGCGGTCGACGATGCCGTCCTTCCATTCCACGCTTTTGCCGATATCCAGGGTTGGCGCCGAGACGTTGATGCCCAGGGCCGAGTGCTGGTTGTGCTGTTGCGTCTGGTGGAACTGTTCAGCCACGTGAATCAGTGCCTTGGACGGAATGCAGCCGATGTTCAAGCAAGTGCCGCCCAGGGATTGGCCTTCCACCAGGATGGTCGGAATGCCCAGTTGGCCAGCACGGATCGCGGTCACATAGCCGCCAGGGCCGCCGCCGATGATCAGCAGCGTAGTGTGCAAAGTTTGCATGGTGCTCTCCAGCAAAAATCAGTCCACAAACAGGGTGGCGGGTTGTTCGAGCAGGCCACGGACGGCCTGGATGAATTGTGCCGCGTCCATGCCGTCGACCACCCGGTGATCGAAGGAGCTGGAGAGGTTCATCATCTTGCGGATCACGATCTGGCCTTTGATCACCATGGGCCTCTCGACGATTTTGTTCACGCCGACGATCGCCACTTCCGGCAGGTTCAGCACCGGGGTGCTGACGATGCCGCCCAGCGCGCCGAGGCTGGTCAGGGTGATGGACGAGCCGGACAGTTCGTCGCGGCTGGCCTTGCCGTTACGGGCGGCCGTGGCCAATCGGGCGATTTCAGCGGCACTGTCCCACAGGCTGCGAGCCTCGGCATGGCGAACCACGGGCACCATCAAGCCAATATCGGCTTGGGTGGCGATACCGACATGCACCGCGCCCAAGCGGGTGATGACCTGGGCTTGGTCATCGTAGCGCGCGTTAATCTGCGGGAAATCACGCAGGGCGACGACCAGGGCGCGAACCAGGAACGGCAGCAAGGTCAACTTGCCGCGGCTGGCACCGTGTTTTTCGTTGAGGTGCGCACGCAGTTCTTCCACGGCAGTGACGTCGATTTCCTCGACATAGCTGAAATGGGCCGCGCGTTGCGTGGCGTCCTGCATGCGCTGGGCGATCTTGCGACGCATGCCGATCACCGGGATCTGTTCTTCGTCGTTGCGCTGGGCGTAAGCGCTGCTGACGGTCGACGCATTCGACTGACCCTGAGCCAGATAAGCCTCGAGGTCTTCGTGCAACACACGACCCGCCGGGCCAGTGCCACGAACCAGACGCAACTGGATACCGAGGTCCAGCGCATGCTTGCGAACCGCCGGGGAGGCCAAGGGACGCTCATCGGCTTCGCGGGCGACCATCGGTCCCTGGCAGACGGCGGCTTTCGGTGCTGCGGCAGCGATCGGTTTGTTCTCCACCGTGGCTTCGACTTTCGGCGCAGCGACCGGTGCTTCTTTCACCGGTGCCGGTTGCGCAGACTCCCTGACGTTGCCCGCGCCTTCGACTTCGATGCTGATCAGCACGCTGCCGACCGCCATCACTTCACCTGGCTGGCCGCCAAGGGCAATCACCTTGCCATGCACGGGCGACGGAATATCCACCATTGCCTTGTCGGTCATGACATCGGCCAGCACCTGATCTTCGACGACCATGTCGCCGACCTTGACGTGCCACTGTGACAACTCAACTTCTGCAATGCCTTCGCCAATGTCCGGCATCTTGATAACGTGCGTGCCCATTCAGACCTCCATGACCCGTTTCAACGCCGCGCCCACACGGGACGGCCCTGGGAAATACGCCCACTCTTGCGCGTGCGGGTAGGGGGTGTCCCAACCGGTGACGCGTTCGATCGGCGCTTCCAGGTGGTGGAAGCAGTGCTCTTGCACCAGCGCCGTCAGTTCGGCACCGAAACCGCAAGTACGAGTCGCTTCGTGGACGATCACGCAGCGCCCGGTTTTCTTCACGGACTTGACGATGGTTTCCAGGTCCAGCGGCCAGAGGCTGCGCAGGTCGATGACCTCGGCATCCACGCCGCTTTCCTCGGCGGCCACTTGCGACACGTACACGGTGGTGCCGTAGGTCAGTACCGTGACGTCCTTGCCCGGACGGGCAATGGCGGCGACATCGAGCGGCACGGTGTAATAGCCGTCTGGAACCTGGGCGGCGGGGTGTTTCGACCAAGGGGTTACCGGACGGTCGTGATGGCCGTCGAACGGACCGTTGTACAGGCGCTTGGGCTCGAGGAAGATCACCGGATCATCGTTTTCGATCGAGGCGATCAGCAGGCCCTTGGCGTCGTAGGGGTTGGACGGCATGACGGTGCGCAGGCCGCACACCTGGGTGAACAGCGCCTCGATACTCTGGCTGTGGGTCTGGCCGCCGTAGATACCGCCACCGCAAGGCATGCGCAAGGTCAACGGCGCGGTGAATTCGCCAGCCGAGCGATAACGCAGGCGCGCGGCTTCGGAAATGATCTGGTCGTAGGCCGGGTAGACGTAGTCGGCGAACTGGATCTCCACCACCGGGCGCAGGCCGTAGGCGCCCATGCCTACTGCAGTGCCGACGATGCCGCTTTCGGAGATCGGCGCGTCGAACACCCGGGAGGTGCCGTACTTGGCCTGCAGGCCTTCGGTGCAGCGGAACACGCCGCCGAAGTAACCGACGTCCTGGCCGAACACCACGACGTTGTCGTCGCGCTCAAGCATCACATCCATGGCCGAGCGCAGGGCCTGGATCATGGTCATGGTGGTCGTGGTCATGGCGGTATCCAGCTGGATATTGTTGTTGTGATCGTTCATGTCAGATCCCCAGCTCTTGACGCTGGCGCTTCAAATGCTCCGGCATCTCTTTATAGACATCTTCGAACATGGTCGCGGCGCTTGGAATCTGGCCGCCGGCAAGGGTGCCGTACTGTTCGGCTTCTTTCTGCGCGGAGATCACCTCGGCTTCCAGTTCGGCGCTGACGGCGGTGTGCTCTTCTTCGGACCAGTGGCCAACCTTGATCAGGTGCTGCTTGAGGCGCGCGATCGGATCGCCTAACGGGAAGTGGCTCCAGTCGTCGGCAGGGCGGTACTTGGACGGATCGTCCGAGGTGGAGTGCGGCCCGGCGCGGTAGGTGACCCATTCGATCATGGTCGGGCCGAGGTTGCGGCGCGCGCGTTCGGCGGCCCAGGCAGAGGCGGCGTAGACCGCATAGAAATCGTTGCCGTCGACCCGCAGCGAGGCGATGCCGCAACCGACGCCACGCCCGGCGAAGGTGGTGGCTTCACCACCGGCAATCGCCTGGAAGGTGGAGATGGCCCACTGGTTGTTGACCACGTTGAGGATCACCGGCGCGCGATACACGTGAGCGAAAGTGAGAGCGGTGTGGAAGTCCGACTCGGCGGTGGCACCGTCGCCGATCCAGGCCGAGGCGATTTTGGTGTCGCCCTTGATCGCCGAGGCCATGGCCCAGCCTACGGCCTGGACGAATTGGGTGGCGAGGTTGCCAGAGATGGTAAAGAAACCGGCATCTTTGACCGAGTACATGATCGGCAACTGACGTCCCTTGAGCGGATCGCGCTCGTTCGACAGCAGTTGGCAAATCAGGTCCACCAGCGGTACGTCGCGGGCCATCAGGATGCTTTGCTGGCGGTAGGTCGGGAAGCACATGTCGTCGATGTTCAAGGCCAGGGCCTGGGCGCTGCCGATGGCTTCTTCGCCGAGGCTCTGCATGTAGAACGACATTTTTTTCTGGCGCTGGGCGACCACCATGCGGTTGTCGTAGATCCGCGTCTTGAGCATGGCACGCATGCCTTTGCGCAGGATGTCCACCGGTACGCCTTCGGCCCACGGGCCCAAGGCATTGCCCTGGTCGTCGAGCACACGAATCAGGCCACGGGCCAGGTCTGCCGTGTCAGCCGGTTCAACGTCGATAGGGGGCTTGCGCACTGTGCCGGCGTCGGTCAGGTGCAGGTAGGAGAAGTCGGTTTTGCAGCCGGGGCGACCCGAGGGTTCGGGGACGTGCAGGCGCAGCGGTTCGTACGCTTGGTTCATGGCTTCTACGCTCGATCTTGTGAATTTCTTGTAGTGAGCTGACAGATTTCATTCGGTGGAAGAAATCTTGTCCTACAACAATCATAGGCCCGGCCAAGAAGAATATTTTTCTGTGTTTCGTTGCGTTCAAGGTCATTTCCAGATAAAAAATCTGCATAAACATAAAAAACAGGTGTTTTTGTCTCATGCGCAAACTGGACCGTACCGATATCGGCATTCTCAACAGTCTCCAGGAGAACGCACGCATCACCAACGCCGACCTGGCACGCTCGGTCAACCTGTCACCGACGCCATGCTTCAACCGGGTCAAGGCGATGGAGGAGTTGGGCTTGATTCGTGAGCAGGTGACCCTGCTGGACGCCGATCTGCTGGGGCTGCACGTCAATGTGTTCATCCACGTCAGCCTGGAAAAGCAGGTGGAGGAGGCGTTGCAGCATTTCGAAGAGGCGATCTCCGATCGGCCCGAGGTGATGGAGTGCTACCTGATGGCCGGCGATCCGGATTACCTGATTCGGGTGCTGGTGCCGACCATTCAGTCGCTGGAACGCTTCATGATGGATTTCCTCACCAAAGTCCCCGGCGTTGCCAATATCCGTTCGAGCTTTGCGCTCAAGCAGGTGCGCTACAAGACGGCGCTGCCGTTGCCTGCCAATGGCTTGACCTTAGGCACCTGATACGGTGCTCCTGCCTTGATCGTTCCCACGCTCCGCGTCACTAGTGTCCGGTAA
>NZ_APIO01000055.1:0-19960 GCF_000408945.1 Pseudomonas sp. G5(2012) | reverse complement strand
GAGCCTGCTCGCGAAGGGATTGAGCAGCCGGTGAAGTTACAGAACTTGACGAAGAAACGCCTGCGCCCGCGGATCCTTCGGCGCATCAAAGAACTCTGCCGGCGAAGCGTCTTCAAGCAGCTTGCCATGGTCAAAGAACAACACCCGGTCCGCCACTTCACGGGCAAAGCCCATTTCATGGGTGACGCAGACCATGGTCATGCCTTCCACGGCCAGTGTCTTCATCACATCCAGCACTTCGCCAACCATTTCCGGGTCGAGCGCCGAGGTCGGCTCATCGAACAGCATCACCTTCGGTTCCATCGCCAGCGCACGGGCAATCGCTACCCGCTGTTGCTGACCGCCGGACAGCCGCGACGGAAATTCGTTGGCTTTCTGCGCAATACCGACCTTTTCGAGCAGCACCATGGCCTTGGCCTCGCGCTCTTTCTTGCCGCGCTTGCGCACGACTTTCTGCGCCAGGCACAGGTTTTCCAGCACTGTCATGTGCGGGAACAGGTTGAAATGCTGGAATACCATGCCAACTTCACGGCGGTAGGCGTTCACGTCGGTTTTCGGATCGGCCAGTTGCAGGCCGTCGATGCTCACCGAGCCAGAATCAAACTCCTCCAGGCCGTTAAGGCAACGCAAGAAGGTCGACTTGCCGGAACCGGATGGACCGATCACAACCAGCACTTCGCCTTTGGCGACCGTTGTACTGACGTTATCCACGGCGCGTACCACTTGGCCACGGGTATCGAAGACTTTTACCAGATCGCGGACTTCAATCACTTTGCGCGAGCCTCCGCTCAAGCCGGCTGGCGATTTTCGACAGCGGCAGGTTAATCAACAGGTACAGGCCGGCGACGCAGAATAGGATTTCGAACGGCGAGAACGAGGTGGTGATGACTTCGCGACCGCTCTTGAGCAGTTCGGTAATCGCGATCACCGACACCAGCGACGTGTCTTTCACCAGACTGATGAATTGCCCGGCCAGCGGCGGCAGTACGCGCTTGAACGCTTGCGGCAGCACCACATGACGCATCGACTGGCCAGCATTCAAGCCCAAGGAGCGCGCGGCTTCGTTCTGGCCACGGGCGATCGACTGCACGCCGGAGCGGATGATCTCTGCGACGTAGGCGCCGGTGAACAGCGACAACGCGGCGATCCCGGCGAATTCCCGGGACAGGTTCATCACCGTGCCGATGAAGAAGTAGAAAATGAAGATCTGCACCAGAAGCGGCGTACCGCGCACCAGTTCGACGTAGATGGTCGAGAGGTCGCGCAGGGTCGGGTTATTCGACAGCCGACACAGGCCGGTCGCCAAGCCAATCAACAGGCCGAGCACGCCGGACACCACGGACAGCCACAATGTGGTCCAGAGCCCCCACAACAGCGGCCCGGCGGCCCAGTGGCGGGTTACGCCAATCACATCGCCTTCGGCCACATCATCGCCCTGGGCGACTTGCAGGCTGTTTTCGTCGACGATCAGGTGTTGTTCGTCGCCTGCGTCATTGCGCAGCGTGACCTCAGCTTTATCGCCCTTGCGCACTAACTCGCTGACGGTGGAGATGTCGGCGGCGCGCTGGGATTCTTCGGCGTGGTAGGCAAAGTACTGCGGTACGCGGTTCCAGCGCCATTCGTACGACATCAGCGAGGTGGCGTAATACAACGCGCCAGCCAGGCCGATCAGCACCAGCACGGTCAGGACGTGCCAGGGCCATTGGGCTTTTTTCTGTTTCATGAACGCTTCTCTGATTCGCTCGTTCCCACGCTCTGCGTGGGAATGCATCCTGTGACGCTCTGCGTCACGCTTGCGAAGGGACGCGGAGCGTCCCGGGCGGCATTCCCACGCAGAGCGTGGGAACGATCAAGTAGAGGTGTTACTCCATATCCTTCTGCCATGCGGTGTCTTTGAACCACTTGTCATGGATGCGATCGTAGGTGCCGTCTTCTTGGATCTGGTGCAGGAAGTTGTTGATGAAGTTGATGCTGTCGTAGTCACCCTTCTTCAGGCCGAAGGCCAGCGGCTCGTAGGTGAACGGCTTGTCGAGGAACACCAGCTTGCCGTTGCCGACCTTGTTCACGGCGACAACGTTGTAAGGGGCGTCGTAGATGAAGGCATCGGCCTTGCCGTTGACCACGTCGAGCACCGCTTCCTGCTCGTTGTCGTAGCCGTGGTACTTGGCTTTGGCAATGAGCTTTTTGGCGACCATCTCGCCGGTGGTGCCGAGCTTGGAGGTGATGCGGTAGTCGGCGGTGTTCAGGTCTTTGTAGGACTTGATGGTGCCTTCCAGCTCCTTGCGGATCAGCAGGGTCTGGCCGACCACGATAAACGGTTCACTGAAGTTCAGGCGCAGGTTGCGCTCCTGGGTCAGGGTCATGCCGCTGCCGATCATGTCGAACTTGTCGGTCAGCAGGGCCGGGATGATGCCGTCGTAACCAGTGGACACCAGCTCCAGCTTGACGCCCATGGCCTTGGACATGGCTTTGAGGATGTCGACTTCGAAACCGATGATCTCGCCGCGCTTGTTGGTCATTTCGAACGGCATGTAGGTCGGGTCCATGCCGACTTTCAACGTGCCGCGCTTGACCGCGTCATCAATGGCACCGGCCTGCGCCGCGCTGACTGCAACCAATGCCGTGACGCCGAGCAGCAGCATCGACAGATACTTCTTCATCTTCAAGTCCCCAAAACCATTGCGTTTGCGGCACGAAATCGACAGTTTTCCTGAGAAAACCGATAGATACGGACGCAAAACGGTCCGGGCGCACCAATTCGGGGACGGATGCTAACGCACCTGTCCAATTGCACAAGTTTTTTGGGCAATTGATCGTTCCCACGCTCTGCGTGGGAATGCAGCCAGGGACGCTCCGCGTCCAAACGATCAATAAAAAACCCGCTTTCGCGGGTTTTTTTCGTTACGCCAACTGAGGCTGTGCGCTCAGCGGCTGAAGCGGCAACAGCGGTGCATGGGGGTCGGCCTGGACCGACTTGCGCCAAGCACCCAGCCACTCAGGGTGACCCTCGCTCCAGACCTGATCATGCAAACGAGCCAATGCAACCGGGTCGCTCAGCAACTGTACCCGCTCATTGTTGGTCAAGCCTTCAGGCCCGACTTTCATCGCGTGCCGGACCCGCTCCACCCGCAGCCATTCGATCGGCTCGGCCTCACGGTGCCGCGAGGTCGCCAGCGCACACGCCAGGGCGTTCTGCTGTGGATCGACCACCGCGCGGATGAAGCCTTCCTTGAGCGCGTGATAACGGTTTTCATGAGTGTACTGGTCAGTCGCCAGCAACGCCTGCGGTGGATTGTATTCCTCTGGAATCAGGAACAGGCTCTCGTCACGGGACTTGAGGCCCAGGCCGACGCGGCTGGAAATCACCGACACCGGGATCGACAACATCAGCGAACCGACGATCGGTACCAACCACCACAGGAAGCTTGGGTTCAGCCAGATCACCAGCAGTGCCCAGAAGAAACCGAGCAAGGTCTGCGGACCGTGGCGCTTGACCGCTTCGCTCCAGGGTGTGGAGTCGTCGTCACGCTGCGGCGAGTTCCAGGTCGCAGCCCAGCCGAGGAATGCGGCGAGCACGAAACGGGTGTGGAAAATCATCCGCACCGGCGCCAGCAGCATGGAGAACAGCATCTCCAGCAGCATCGACAGCGTGACCTTGAACTTGCCACCGAACTCTTTCGCGCCCTTGGCCCAGATCAGGATGATGCTCAACAGCTTCGGCAGGAACAGCAGCACGATGGTGGTCGAGAACAGCGCAATCGCCTTGTCCGGATGCCATTGTGGCCACAGCGGATAAAGCTGGCGCGGTTCGAGGAAGTATTGCGGCTCCATCAACGTATTGACCGCCAGCAGCGCCGTCGACAACACCAGGAAGAAGAACCACAGTGGCGCCGACAGGTAAGACATCACGCCAGTCAGGAACACGGCGCGGTGCACCGGGTGCATGCCCTTGACCAGGAACAGGCGGAAGTTCATCAGGTTACCGTGGCACCAGCGTCGGTCACGCTTGAGTTCGTCCAGCAGGTTGGGCGGCAATTCTTCGTAGCTGCCTGGCAAGTCGTAGGCAATCCACACGCCCCAACCGGCACGGCGCATCAGCGCGGCTTCGACGAAGTCGTGGGACAGGATCGCACCGGCAAACGCGCCTTTACCCGGCAACGGCGCCAGGGCGCAGTGCTCGATGAACGGCTTCATGCGGATGATCGCGTTGTGGCCCCAATAGTGGGATTCGCCCAACTGCCAGAAGTGCAGGCCAGCGGTGAACAGCGGACCGTACACACGGGTGGCGAATTGCTGCATACGCGCATAAAGGGTGTCCATGCCCGACGCACGTGGCGCGGTCTGGATGATCCCGGCGTCCGGCGTGGCTTCCATCAGGCGTACCAGGCTGGTCAGGCACTCGCCGCTCATCACGGAGTCAGCATCGAGCACCACCATGTACTTGTAGTCACCCCCCCAGCGACGGCAGAAGTCGTCGAGGTTGCCGCTTTTACGTTTCACACGACGACGGCGGCGACGATAGAAGATCTTGCCGAAGCCACCGGCTTCGCGGCAGACGTCCAGCCAGGCTTGCTGTTCGGCGACGCAGATGTCGGCGTCGTTACTGTCACTGAGCACGAAGAAGTCAAAGCGATCCAGCTCACCTGTGGCGGCGACCGACTCGAACGTTGCACGCAAGCCGGCGAATACACGAGGCACGTCTTCGTTACAGATCGGCATCACCAGTGCGGTGCGCGCATCCTTCGGAATCGGCTCGTTGCCAGCGCTTTTGCCGGAGATACGATATTTATCGTGACCAGTGAGCAACTCGAGAAAGCCCATCAGTGCGGTCCAGAAACCGGCCGAGACCCAGCAGAACAAAATTCCGAACAGGATCAGGATGCTGGTCTGCAACGCGTACGGCAGCACTTGCGTGGCGGTCTGCAACAGCGGTTGGTGCAGGACTTCATCAAGGTCGACGAACGACCAGCCCTGGTACGGCATGATGCCTTTCATGTACCAGCCGGCGACGATGGTTTGGCCGAGCATCAGCACCAACAGAATGTAGCGACGGATCGAACCGACCGTGCGCCAGCGCGCCGCCGGCAGCACGTTCTCGTCTTTCGGTGGTTTCGGCGGGTTGGTGCGACCGGTTAGACGTCTCCAGCCGCGCACCAGGATATTGGTACGCCATGGCTCCGGCACGACCTTGGTCCGACGAATCGGTGGGGTCGCCTTCAGGCAGACGCGACCGCTGGCGTCGAGCGCCAGCATTTCAGCGTCCTGCAACTCTTCAGCGGTGCTCAGGGTCAGGCGCTTGCCAACCGATGCCTGGGCGGCCTCGGTCGGGGCGTCAAATGTCGAAGACGACAAACGCTCGTGCAATTCGCTGAAGGACTTGCAGCCCGCGAGTTCCGCGCGCTGCTGGTCGGTCATCGGCAGATGTGCCAGGTACTCGGACAGAGTCTCTGGCTGTACTTGAGAATTACTCATCGGCAGGCAACTGGTAGCTCCAGGTCTCGGTCAGGACTTCTTCAGTCGATGCCGATTCCGGTGTGGCTGGGACCGCGTCGGCAGCAGCAGGCTGCTTGGCGTCATTGTTGTTCGCCTTGTCCTTGGCATCTGCGACTGGCTTGGCTTCGGCCTGCTTGGCCTCGGCGGCTTTCGCTTCCTTGTCCGCTTTCTCCGCTTGCTTGGCGGCAACTTTGTCGGCCTTGGCAACGGAAGAAGTGGATGCTGGAATCGAAGTCTTGGCCAGATCGGCAGGCACGATGTTCTGCACCAATGCAGCACGCATCTCGGTGGACTTGCCCGGGTCCTTGATCTTCATCCGCAGAGTCAGGCGCCAGCCCTTGGTTTCAGGGTTGTAGCGCACGCTGTTCTCGACCAGTTCGGCGTTTTCGCCGACGCTGACCTGGCTGCGAACATCCGTATCCGGGGCCAAAGCTGCCAAGGACGGACCTTCGAAGTCCACCAGATAGGCAACGCTGCCGTCCGGCTGACGAATCAGGTTGGACTGCTTGACGTCACCGGTGGATTTGAGGGTCTGACTGACCCAGGCACTGTCCGGTGCGTGCAACGCCGCTTCGTCCATGGTCCAGTGCATGCGATAGGCGAAGTCCAGCGGCTGGCCTGGCTCGGGCATCTTTTCCGGGCTCCAGAACGCCACGATATTGTCGTTGGTTTCGTCGGCGGTCGGAATCTCGACCAGATCGACGGTGCCCTTGCCCCAATCGCCCTTCGGTTCGATCCAGGCGCTTGGGCGCTTGTCGTAGCGGTCGTCGAGGTCTTCGTAGTGGCTGAAATCACGACCGCGTTGCAGCAAGCCGAAGCCACGCGGGTTCTCGACGGAGAAGTTGCTCACCGCCAGGTGTTTCGGGTTGTTCAGCGGACGCCAGATCCACTCGCCGTTGCCGGCATGGATCGCCAGACCGCTGGAATCGTGCAGCTCACGACGGTAGTTCAGCACTTTCGACGGCTGGTTGGCGCCGAACAGGAACATGCTGGTCAGTGGCGCGATGCCCAGTTTGCCGACCTTGTCGCGCAGGAACATCTGCGCCTTGACGTCGACAATGGTGTCGCTGCCCGGACGCAGGGTCAGGCGGTAGGCGCCGGTCGCCCGTGGCGAATCCAGCAGGGCGAAGATCACCAGGTGCTTGTCGCCCGGTTTCGGCTGTTGAATCCAGAACTCGCGAAAACGCGGGAACTCTTCGCCGGACGGCAGTGCGGTATCGATCGCCATGCCGCGAGCGGACAAGCCGTAGACGTGACCCTTGCCGACCACGCGGAAGTAACTCGCGCCCAGCATGGTCATGATTTCGTCTTGCTTGTCAGCCTTGTTGACCGGGTACAGGACGCGGAAACCGGCGTAACCCAGTTGCTCGGTGGCCTTGGGATCGAACTTGACGTCGCCGAAATCGAAACGACTCGGGTCGTACTTGATCTCTTCGACGGTGTTCGCCGTGATTTCGTTGATTTTCACCGGCGTATCGAAATGCATGCCCTGGTGATAGAACGACAGCTTGAATGGGGTCTTCTGATCGGCCCATTCGGCTTTTTCAGTCAGGAAGCGAATTTTCTGATAATCGGCGAATTTCATCTCGCGGAATTCGTTCGGCAGGTTACTGCGCGGAGCTTCGTACTTTTGCCCGGCCAGCTCTTTTGCCTTGACCGATACATCATCCAGACTGAATGCCCAAAGCTGGCCGGCGCTGAGCAGGCACAGCAGTGCCGAGCCCGCTACCAATGCGCTACGAAACCGTTTGGCAGTCAATTTTGGTGCGTTACAGGGACTAACAATCACGAGCAACCCTCGCCGAAAACAGATCAAAAAACCAACGGCCAGTTAAAGGGCCAGCAGGTATCCGGCGCGAAAAAGCCGACCCTGCAGACCACTCTTGCCAAGTTGGCGAGCATTGTTCCGACTCCGCTGGGGCAAAATGATTCCCCAATCGGATCCGGACAAGTCTCTACCTAAGTCAAAATGGACCAACGAACGCTGATCCCCGTAGCGCGCGATTATCTAGTAGGCCGCGTTACAACGCATCAGGGGTAACAAAGTATTTATCGGGATAAACGCCTGTTTTCGACCGAAAAGCGCTTAAAAAGATGTTTCAAGCGCTTTCAGGTCTGTAACAGAAAGGTAACCGGGCCATCATTGACCAGGTGCACCTGCATATCCGCGCCGAATCTACCTGATGCCACAGTGCCATGCACCTGTTTCGCTTTGCTTAATAGATAGCCGAAAAGCTCCTCGCCCAAGGCCGGGGGGGCCGCGGTCGAGAAGCTCGGTCGCAGCCCGCTCTTGGTGTCGGCGGCCAGGGTGAACTGCGAGACCAGCAACAACCCGCCACCCACATCCGCCAGGGACAGGTTCATCTTGCCCTCAGCGTCGCTGAACACACGATAGTTAAGCAGCTTATTGAGAAGTTTGTCGGCGCTGGCCCGCGTGTCGTCGGGCTCGACGGCTACCAGCACCAGCAAACCCTGGTCGATTGCGCCGACCACCTGCCCCGCTACCTCGACCCGCGCGCCGCGCACGCGTTGCAGCAAGCCCTTCATGCTTCTTCAGGCGACAGGTCGAGCAAGCGCCGGGCCATTCGGTCGGCAGCGCGTACCAATGCATCGGTAATCCCCGGCTCAGCGGCGGCATGGCCCGCGTCCCGGATTATTTGCAATTCGCTATTGGGCCAGGCCTGGTGCAGCTCCCAGGCGTTATCCAATGGACAGATGACGTCATAGCGACCATGGACGATCACGCCAGGCAAATGGGCGATCTTGCCCATGTCGCGAATCAGCTGATTCGGTTCGAGGAAGGCGTTATTGGTGAAGTAGTGGCACTCGATGCGGGCGATCGACAACGCACGCTGCGGCTCGGAGAAACGATCGACCACCAGCGGGTTCGGACGCAGCGTCGCGGTCCGGCCTTCCCACGTGGACCAGGCTTTGGCCGCGTGCATCTGGGCGATCTGGTCGTTGCCGGTGAGTCGTTTATGGAAAGCATTGAGCAAATCGCCGCGCTCGTCCATCGGGATCGGCGCAACGTAGTCCTGCCAGTAATCGGGGAACAGACGGCTGGCACCCGACTGATAAAACCATTCGATTTCCTGCGGGCGGCAGAGAAAAATCCCGCGCAGAATCAGCCCGTGCACACGTTCCGGATGGGTTTGCGCGTAGGCCAGCGCCAAAGTCGAACCCCAGGAGCCGCCGAACAGCACCCACTTGTCGATGCCCAAGTGCTCGCGGATTCGCTCAAGGTCGGCGACCAGGTCCCAGGTGGTGTTGTTTTCGAGGCTGGCGTGGGGGGTGGAACGACCGCAACCGCGTTGGTCGAAGGTGACGATGCGGTACAGGTTTGGATCGAAGTAGCATCGGCTCGCAGCATCACACCCGGCACCGGGACCGCCGTGAATGAACACCACCGGCAAACCTTGCGGTGAACCGCTTTCGTCGACATACAGCGTGTGGGTTTCATCGACGGCCAGATCGTGCCGGGCGTGGGGTTTGATCTGCGGGTACAAAGTCTGCATTACGCACTCCGTAAGGGGTCGAGGTCATCCCTGGGGGGACTTCTATTATTCTGCCGTTGGGCATCATAAACCCGATTTACGTCAATGAGCATGCACTTGCTGGATTGTAAATTTGCCGCCGGAAAACCTGTGGGAGCGAGCCTGCTCGCGAAGAGGGCGTGTCAGGCGCTATCCATGTTGACTGACCCACCGCATTCGCGAGCAGGCTCGCTCCCACAAGGTTACGCGTTGTAATGCTTTTCGCCCCAGGCCAGCAGGCCTTGCAGCAATTCTTTCAATACCACCTGCGTCGGCCCGGCCAGGTCCGGCCGATAACGGAACGGTTCGAACTCTTCCATATAGGTGCACTGGCCCAGCTCCAGTTGCACGGCATGAATGCTTTCCGCCGGATTGCCGTAGTGACGGGTGATGTGCCCGCCCTTGAAGCGCCCGTTCAGCACATGGCTGTAGTCCGGGTGGCGGTCGCAGATCGCTTCCAGTTGAGTTGCAAGCTGTGGATCGCAACTGGCGCCGTTGAAGGTGCCGAGGTTGAAATCCGGCAGTTTGCCGTCGAACAGGTGCGGGATGATCGAGCGGATCGAGTGGGCATCGAATAACAGCGCGTAGCCGAACTCGGCTTTCAGTCGCGCCAGCTCGTTGTGCAAGGTGCTGTGGTATGGCGTCCAGATCTGCTCCAGATAGGTAGCGCGCTCTTCTTTCGAAGGCTCCATTCCCTCATGGAACAACGCAATACCGTCGAACAGCGTTGCCGGGTACAGGCCGGTGGTGGCGCCGACATACAAAGGCTTGTCGTCGGATGGCCGGTTCAGGTCGATGACAAACCGCGAGTATTCGGCGGCCAGGGTACTGGCACCCAGTTCGGCGGCGAAATCGTACAGCTGCGGGATGTGCCAATCGGTGTCCGGCAGGCTTTTCGCGGCGGGGATCAACCCGGCTTCGACCGCAGGGGTCAGGCGCACACCGGCGTGGGGCATGCTGATCAGCAGCGGCACGCGGCCTTGTTTGAAGTTCAGAACCTTATCCACAACTGTTCTCCTAAACGCTCGTCTCGACGCCGTGACGCACGACGCGTTTTTCCAGGTCGCCGCCCAGCCAGTAGCACAGGTCGGCCGGACGATCGATTTGCCATGCAACAAAATCGGCTACCTTGCCCGCCTCCAGCGAACCGTGGGTAGCGGCCATGCCCAATGCCGTCGCGGCATGAATCGTCGCGCCAGCCAGGGCCTCTTCCGGGGTCATACGGAAACAGGTGCAGGCCATGTTCAACATCAGGCGCAACGACAGCGCCGGCGAGGTGCCGGGGTTGAGGTCGCTGGCGATGGCGATTTTCACGCCGTGTTTGCGCAAGGCCTCCATCGGTGGCAATTGGGTCTCGCGCAGGAAGTAGAAAGCGCCGGGCAGTAACACGGCCACTGTGCCGGACTTGGCCATGGCGATGGCGTCGTCTTCGGTCATGAATTCCAGGTGGTCGGCCGACAGTGCGTGGTAACGCGCCGCGAGGCTCGATCCGTGCAGGGAAGAAAGCTGCTCGGCGTGCAGCTTCACCGGCAAGCCCAGTTCCCGGGCAGTGACGAATACGCGCTCAACCTGGGCAGGGGAAAACGCCAGGTATTCGCAAAAGGCATCCACCGCGTCCACCAGCCCTTCGGCGGCCAGGGCCGGGAGCATTTCGCTGCAGATGTGATCGATGTAATCGTCGGCGCGATCGGTGTACTCCGGCGGCAAGGCGTGAGCCGCCAGGCAGGTGCTGCGTACGCTGACCGGCAGCTCGGCACCGAGGCGACGGGCGACCCGCAGCATCTTGCGTTCGTTGGCCAGGTCGAGGCCGTACCCGGATTTGATTTCGATGCTGGTGACACCGTCGCGCATCAGGCTTTTCAGGCGCTTGGCGGCGCTGGCGAACAGTTCATCTTCACTGGCTGCGCGAGTGGCACGCACGGTGCTGGCGATACCCCCGCCGCTGGCGGCGATTTGCGCGTAGCTAACGCCTTGCAGACGCTGCTCGAATTCACCGCTGCGGTTACCGCCGAACACCGTGTGGGTATGGCAGTCGATCAGGCCCGGCGTGACCCAGGCCCCGTTCAAGTCATTGACCACCGAGTACTCGCCGGACGGCAGCTCACGGCGCGGGCCGATCCACTCTATATGTGCATCGGACGTCACGATGGCCGCATCCTCGATGATCGAGTAGACGCCCTGGGCCATGGTTGCGACGTGGCAGTGTTGCCAGAGGGTTTTCATTCGGATCCTCCGATGGTTGATCGTTCCCACGCTCTGCGTGGGAACGATCGGTTGGGGGCGGGCTAGAGGCTAGGCAGCAACTTCGCCGAAACCAGCTCGTTCAAGCAACGCGAAGCCAACAACTCGGTCGCCGCATTGATGTCCGGTGCAAAGAAGCGGTCCTTCTCGTAGAACGGCACTTCCTTACGCAGGATGGCCCGAGCCTTTTCCAGCTTCGGCGACGTCTTCAGGCCATTGCGCAGGTCCAGGCCCTGAGCGGCGGCCAGCCATTCCACAGCCAGGATGCCACGGGTGTTCTCGGCCATTTCCCACAGACGCTTGCCTGCGGCCGGAGCCATGGACACGTGATCTTCCTGGTTGGCGGAAGTCGGCAGGCTGTCCACCGAATGCGGATGGGACAGCGCCTTGTTCTCGCTGGCCAGCGCCGCTGCGGTCACTTGGGCGATCATGAAGCCGGAATTGACGCCGCCATTGGCCACCAGGAACGGCGGCAGTTGCGACATGTGCTTGTCCATCATCAACGAAATGCGACGCTCGCTCAGGGAACCGATTTCAGCAATGGCCAAGGCCATGTTGTCAGCGGCCATGGCCACCGGTTCTGCGTGGAAGTTGCCGCCGGAAATCACGTCACCTTCTGCGGCAAATACCAGCGGGTTGTCGGATACTGCGTTGGCTTCGATCGCCAGCACTTCGGCAGCCTGGCGGAACTGGGTCAGGCAGGCGCCCATGACTTGCGGCTGGCAGCGCAGGGAGTACGGGTCCTGGACCTTTTCGCAGTTCTGGTGAGAATCAGAAACTTCACTGCGCTCGCCCAGCAGGTCGCGGTAGGCGGCAGCGGCATCGATCTGGCCTTTCTGGCCACGGGCGGCGTGAATGCGTGCGTCGAATGGCGAGCGCGAACCCAGGACCGCTTCAACGGTCAGGCCACCCAGAGCCAGGGCTCCAGCGAACAGGTCCTCACCTTCGAACAGACCGCGCAAGGCGAAAGCCGTGGATACTTGCGTGCCATTGAGCAATGCCAGGCCTTCTTTCGCAGCCAGGGTCAGCGGAGTCAGGCCAGCGACTTTCAGCGCTTCGCTCGCTTCCATCCACTCGCCTTTGTAGCGCGCCTTGCCTTCACCCAGCAGTACCAGCGACATGTGCGCCAACGGGGCCAGGTCGCCGGACGCTCCGACCGAACCTTTCAGCGGAATGTGCGGATACACCTCGGCGTTGATCAGGGCGATCAGCGCGTCGATGACTACACGACGAATACCGGAGAAACCACGGCTCAGGCTGTTGACCTTGAGCACCATGACCAGGCGCACCAGCGCGTCGCTAATCGGCTCGCCGACACCAGCAGCGTGGGACAGCACCAGCGAGCGCTGTAGGTTTTCCAGGTCTTCGCTGGCAATGCGGGTCGAGGCCAGCAGGCCGAAACCGGTGTTGATACCGTAGGCGGTGCGGTTTTCGGCGAGGATCTGCTCCACGCAGGCGACGCTGGCTTCGATCTGGGCCGCGGCGCTGTGGTCGAGGGTGATTTTGACCGGTTGCTGATAAACATCACGCAATTGGGCAAGGCTCAGTTGGCCAGGAATCAAGTTAAGCGCAGTCATTTCATGCTCCTTTTGAGAGTTTGTTATTAACTACCAGACGCTCCGGATTGATCCGTTGTCCGTCGCTTCCCTCTTTTTGAAAGGGCTGGCGCCTTGGCACGCTGGTTTGGTATGGAAATCAGTTCAGATTCGGTAAAGCCTTTTGCAACAAAGCCGGGTCTTTCAATACGCCGGCAGCGGCGGCGATGTCCGGCGCCAGCCAGCGGTCCTGATCGTAGGCCGGAACGCGTTCGCGCAGCAGGCGCCACGCGGCATCGGTGCCGGCCCCGAAACGCTGTTCTTTCAGGAACTCGAAAGCCTGGGCCGCCAGCAAGTACTCGATGGCGAGAATCTGCGTGCAGTTTTCCAACGCGCGGTGCAGCTTCAATGCGGCGTTGGTGCCCATGCTCAGGTGGTCTTCCTGCAAGCCCGAGGTGACGTAGTTGTCGAGCACCGCCGGTTGCGCCAGTTGGCGATTTTCCGCACACAGCGACGCGGCGACGTACTGCACGATCATCATCCCGGAGTTCAACCCCGGGTTGGCCACCAGGAACGCCGGCAGGCCGCTGACGTGCGGGTTGATCAAACGGTCCAGGCGCCGCTCGGCGATGGAGCCGATTTCGGCCATGGCAATCGCCAGCAGGTCTGCCGCCATTGCCACGGACTGGCCGTGTGGATTGGCTTGGGACATGACGCGGAAGTTGTCCGGCGTACCCAGCAACAACGGGTTATCCGTGCAGCCATTGAGTTCGGTTTCGATTTGCTTGATCGCGTGCTCAAGCTGATCGCGAGCGGCGCCGTGCACTTGCGGAATCGAGCGGATACTCAATGCATCCTGCGTACGAATGCCTTTGCTTTGGGCAATCACTTCACTGCCATCGAGCAGCGCCCGCAAGTTGATCCCGACCTGTTGCATGCCCGGATGCGGCTTGAGGGCGATGATCTCGGCATCGAACGCTGCAATCTGGCCACGCTGGGCCTCGAAGCTCATGGCGCTGATCACATCGGCCCATTGCAGCAGGCGCGTGGCGTCGGCAATGGCCAGGCAACTGAGGCCGCTCATGCACGGCGTACCGTTGACCAGGCACAGGCCGTCCTTGGCGCCGAGTTGAACCGGTTGCAGGCCCTCTTCGGCCAACGCTTGTTGCGCCGACACGACTTGCCCGCGATAGCTGACGTTGCCGACACCCAGCAGGGCGATGCTGATGTGGGCCATGTGGGTCAGGTAGCCCACCGAACCCTGAGACGGCACTTGCGGAGTGATGCCGCGATTGAGCAACGCCAGCAAGGCTTCGACCACTCGGCGATGAATGCCGGATTTGCCGTGGGAATAGTTGCGGATCGCCGCGCACATGATCGCGCGAGTCTGCTCGTCGGCCAGTGGAGCACCCACGCCACAGGCGTGACTGAGCAAGGTATTGCGCGACAGTTGGCTGAGTTGTTCGTCTTTGAGCGAAACGTTGCACAAAGCGCCCAGCCCGGTATTCACACCATAGGCGCGTTCGCCGCTGGTGACGATGCGCTGGACGATCGCCTGGGCATTTTCGATGCGTGCCCAGGCCTGCTCCGACAGCTCAAGCTGTGCGCCATGGCGGGCTACGGCAACCACATCCTGCCAACGCAACGGGGCATCGGCGATAACGATTTTTTCAGCCTGGGACATCTTCAACCTCTTGATCCTGATCGTTCCCACGCTCTGCGTGGGAATTCCGCCTGGGACGCTCCGCGTCCCGAAATCAACGTAAGGCTCGAGCCCTGCGCATGGGTGACGCAGAGCGTCACGGGATGCGTTCCCACGCAGAGCGTGGGAACGATCATCTTTAAACCACCGCCGCCCGTCGCTGCACGAACCGGTCGACATACTCATCCGCTGGCGAATGCAGGATCTCTCGCGGCGTGCCGACCTGGATCAGGCGGCCGTCCTTGAGGATCGCGATGCGGTTGCCGATGCGCACAGCCTCGTCGAGGTCGTGGGTGATGAAGACGATGGTCTTGTGCAGGGTCTTCTGCAGTTCCAGCAACTGGTCCTGCATCTCGGCGCGAATCAGCGGGTCGAGGGCACTGAAGGCTTCGTCCATCAGGATGATGTCGGTGTCCGCCGCCAAAGCACGGGCCAAACCCACACGTTGACGCATGCCGCCGGAGAGCTGGTGCGGGTATTTGTTCTCGTAGCCCTTGAGGCCCACGGTGTTGATCCAGTGCAGCGCGCGCTCGGCGCACATCTGCTTGCTTTCGCCACGGATTTTCAAGCCGTAGGCGACGTTGTCCAGCACGCTCTTGTGCGGCAGCAGGCCGAAGCTCTGGAACACCATGCTGATCTTGCGCCGGCGAAATTCGCGCAGGGCTTCCATGTCGTATTGCAGGATGTCCACACCGTCCACCAGGATCGCGCCGCTGGTCGGGTCGATCAGGCGGTTGAAGTGACGTACCAGGGTGGATTTTCCGGAACCCGACAGGCCCATGATCACGAAGATCTCGCCGCTGCCGATGCTCAGGGACAAATCGTTTACCCCGACCACGCAGCCGGTTTCGGCCAGCACCTGATCCTTGGTCTTACCCTGGCCAACCATCGCCAGGGCATCCTTGGCGCGGTTGCCGAAAATCTTGAAGACGTTCTTGACTTCAATCTTGCTCACGGTTGCGTTGTTCATTTGCTCACCTCATGCCGTGCGCGACCGTACGCTTGTGTTATGCGGTCGATCACCACTGCCAGAATCACGATCGCCAGACCGGCTTCCAGGCCGCGTCCAACGTTGAGGGTCTGAATCCCCACCAACACGTCTTCGCCCAAGCCACGGGCACCGATCATCGAGGCGATCACCACCATCGACAGGGCCATCATGGTGGTCTGGTTGATCCCGGCCATGATGCTCGGCAGGGCCAGCGGCAGTTGCACGCCGAACAGTTGCTGCCAACGGTTGGCACCGAAGGCGTTGATCGCTTCCATCACCTCGCCGTCAACCTGGCGAATACCCAGGTCGGTCAAACGGATCAGCGGTGGCGCGGCGTAGATCACGGTCGCGAAAATCGCCGGAACCTTGCCCAGGCCGAACAGCATCAGCACCGGGATCAGGTACACGAAGCTCGGCATGGTCTGCATGATGTCCAGCAACGGCATCAGTACCGAACGCAGGCGATTGCTGCGCGCCGAGAGGATGCCCAACGGGATGCCGATCAGCACCGAAATGACCGTGGCCACCATCATTAGCGCCAGGGTCTGCATGAGCTTGTCCCAGAGGCCAACCGCGCCCACCAGGAACAGTAAGCCGACGATCACGGCGGTGGTCACGACTTTGCGGGTGGCATGCCAGGCAACGCCCGCCACGATTGCCAGCATCAGCCACCAGGGCGCCGCACGCAGCAGCCCTTCAAGATTGACGATGGCCCACAACAGGGTGTCGGAGATGCTGCGGAACACATCGCCGTAGTTGGTGACCAGCGAATCGACCCAACCGTTGACCCAGTCGGCGATGGAAAAGGTAAAGCTTTCGGGAAACATAAGAGACTCTCAATCAAGGGGTTGCGATCAAGCATCCGACAGCCGTTACCGACCGCCGGAGAAGCCCAACCTACAAGGCCGCGTCGATTTTCTTGGCTGCGTCTTCACTTACCCAGGCGTGCCAGACTTCAGGATGTTCCTTCAAGAAGATCTTGGCCAGTTTTGGCGACTCGATCCGCTCTTTGGTCATGCGACCCAGATTCTGGTTCAGCAGGTCGATCGGAATGTTGACCTTGTCCAGCACGGCCACCAGTTCCGGTGCTTCGTCGTGGAAAGTCTTGGACAGGCCGACCTTGATGGTCACGGTCTTGTTCACACCGGGTTTCTCTTCGAGCTTCACTACGTCGACCTGGCCCATCAACGGCGTTGGCGACCAGTAGTAGAAAAGGATCGGCTCGCCGCGCTTGTAGCTAGACAGTACGGCGGCATCCAGCGCCGGGCCGGTGCCAGGGCGGAAGTTGGTGTAGGTGCTTTCCAGGCCGTAGCTCTTGAGCATTTCGCTGTTGTCCAGCTCACAGGTCCAGCCGGCCGGGCAGTTGTAGAAACGCCCTTTGGATGGCTCTTCAGCGTCCTTGAACACGGCGGAGTATTTGCCCAGGTCAGCGATGTTTTTCAGGTCCGGGGCCTTGGCTTCCAGCTTGCGCTTGGCATCGCCTTCGATCACGTAGCGCGGCACGTACCAGCCTTCGATCGCGCCGACGACGGGAGCGCCGACACCGACGACCTTGCCGGCCTTCTCTGCCTTGTTCCAGACCTCGCTGCGGCCGACCCACTCTTCGGCGAACACCTGGATATCGTTGCTGCTCAGGGCGTTTTCCATGGTGATGGAGTTGCCCGGCAGGCTGTCGGTCTTGCAGTCGTAGCCTTTTTCCAACACGACTTGCATCACGTCGGTCAGCAACATGGCGCTTTCCCAGTTCAGGCCGGCGAATTTCACCGGTTTGCCCGACTCGCACCAACCCGCCGCCTGAGTGGCGCCGGCACTGGCGAGCAGGCCCATGGAAAGCAATGTGGTCAGCAGGGTCTTGTTCGATTTCATTGTAATGACGCTCCTAATCATGAATTGGCTTACGGCAGTCAAGAGGCATCCAGCCCTGTCCACGTCCAATCAGGCCTGCGCCGCAGCACGACCGGCCCTGCTTGTTATAGGTTTTACAACGCTGTCCTGCTCGACCGGCAGGATCAGGTGATCGGGCACTGAGCCGTGCCATTTTTTCGCACACACGTAGTACAGGGCTGCAGGGATCACCAGACCGATGATCCAGGAGATATCCACCCCTCCGAGGGCATTCACCAGCGGACCGGTATAGAACTTGGTGGCGATGAACGGCAGCTGCACCAGCACACCGAAAACATAGACGCTGATACCAAGGGCGTTCCAACGACCGTAGCGACCGTTCGGATCGGCCAGCGCAGGCACGTCATAACGCTCGCGGGTGATGCAGTAGTAGTCCACCAGGTTGATCGCGCTCCATGGCGTGAAGAACGCCAGCAGGAACAGGATGAAGGACTTGAACGCACCAAGGAACGAGTGCTGGCCGAGCAATGCCATCAGGGTCGCAGCACCGACGATGCCCAGCACGAACACCAGACGCTGCAAGCGCGTTACTTTCAGCTCACCACGGAAACCGCTGATGATGGTCGCGATGCACATGAAGCTGCCGTATGAGTTCAGTGTGGAAATGGTGACCTTGCCGAACGCGATGCTGAAGTACAGCAGCGCAGCAGTGGCACCGGTACCGCCCAGGCCGACGATGTAGGCCACTTCGTGACCGGCGAATTGCCCGTTGGCCGAAGCGGCAGCGAACACGCCGAGGATCATCGCCACCTGTGCACCAATCACCGAACCTGCGCCAGCGGCAAAAAAGGTTTTCACCGAGGAAGTCTTGCTCGGCAGGTAACGTGAATAGTCGGCCACGTAAGGGCCGAAAGCGATTTGCCAGGACGCCGCAAGCGACACCGCGAGCAAGAAACTGCTCCAGCTGAAGTGGCGGATCTGCAACAGTGCGCCAACGTCAACCTGGCTCATCAGACGGCTGAACAGGTAAACAAAGGCAATCACACCAATGACACTGGCAACACGGCCGATCCAATGGATCACCCGATAACCGAGCACCGTGACCAGCACGATGACACTGGCGAAGATGAGGATCCCGACGCTGTCGCTGACGCCAAACAACTGGCCCAGCGCCTGGCCGGAAAGCACGGTCCCTGTTGCGGTGAAACCGAGGTACATCAGGCACACCAGCACGATCGGGATCGCCGCACCATACACGCCGAACTGCACGCGGCTGGAGATCATTTGCGGCAGGCCAAGCTTGGGGCCTTGCGCGGCATGCAACGCCATTACGCCGCCGCCGAGCACTTGCCCGATCAGCAAACCGATCAACGACCAGAACACGTCACCACCCAGCACCACGGCCAGGGCCCCGGTGACAATCGCGGTGATTTGCAGGTTGGCACCCATCCACAGGGTGAACTGGCTAAACAGACGACCGTGTCTTTCCGCTTCCGGGATGTAGTCGATCGAACGCTTCTCGATCAACGGTTTGTTGCCTGCACGCTCGCTGCTGACAGCCATGATTCAACCTCTGTGGATTGTTTGTCGATGTCGTTTTTGTTCTATGTAGGAGCTGCCGCAGGCTGCGATCTTTTGATCTTCGGCGTCACTGATGACGCCAAAAGATCGCAGTCTGCGGCAGCTCCTACAGGTTATGCGTCGGGCCACCCATTACAGGCGGCCCGCATTTTTATTTACCGGTGATCATCGGCAGGTTCAGCCCCTGCTCCTTCGCGCAGTCGATCGCGATCTGGTAACCGGCATCGGCGTGGCGCATGACGCCCGTCGCCGGGTCGTTGTGCAGGACGCGGGCGATACGCTCGGCCGCTTCATCGGTGCCGTCGCAGACAATCACCATGCCCGAGTGCTGGGAGAAGCCCATGCCGACGCCGCCGCCGTGGTGCAGGGAAACCCAGGTCGCGCCGCTTGCGGTGTTGAGCAGGGCGTTGAGCAGTGGCCAGTCGGACACGGCATCGGAACCGTCCTGCATCGATTCGGTTTCGCGGTTCGGGCTGGCAACAGAACCGGAATCCAGGTGGTCGCGACCGATCACGATGGGCGCCGACAGCTCACCGCTACGCACCATTTCGTTGAACGCCAGGCCCAGCTTGGCGCGCAGGCCCAGGCCAACCCAGCAGATACGTGCCGGCAGGCCCTGGAAGCTGATGCGCTCGCGCGCCATGTCCAGCCAGTTGTGCAGGTGGGCGTCGTCCGGAATCAGCTCTTTTACCTTGGCGTCGGTCTTGTAGATATCTTCAGCGTTGCCCGACAGCGCAGCCCAACGGAACGGGCCGATGCCACGGCAGAACAGCGGACGAATGTAGGCCGGTACGAAGCCTGGGAAATCGAATGCGTTTTCCACGCCTTCTTCCTGGGCCATCTGACGGATGTTGTTGCCGTAGTCGAAGGTCGGGATGCCTTGTTTTTGGAAGGCGAGCATCGCTTTGACGTGCACGGCCATCGATTGCTTGGCGGCCTTGATCACCGCAGCCGGTTCGGTCTTGGCGCGGGCGCGATACTCGTCCCAGGTCCAGCCAGCTGGCAGGTAACCGTTGAGCGGGTCGTGGGCGCTGGTCTG
>NZ_APIO01000054.1:0-39313 GCF_000408945.1 Pseudomonas sp. G5(2012) | reverse complement strand
GCAGGAATGGATATGTACTCAGACAACCATTTCCCACAGGCTTTGACGCGGGGTCGGCCGCCCTGATCGGGAGTGGTGCACTTTTTCTGCAAGGAGCGGTTTCATTCACAAGGATGGTGGCAATTTATTGAGTGGGAGTGTCATTCGGGATCAGACAATGCTTGCGGGAGAAGGAGTTGATCCACGACACTGTCTGACCTGCGTGAAGCAATTATTTCGTTGTGGAGGCTGCCGTCATGGCCCACGAACTCTATACCCGTACCAACCAGAAGATTTATTTCGCCGGCCTGTCGCTGGAAGCGCTCGCCAAGGCCGAACAGGGGCGGGCGATGAATGCCTTGGCGCTGATCCAGGCGGAGCGAGAATCGGCGTTGTTTCATCTCTACGGAGCCTTGTTGGGCTTGTGTCACGAAATCGCCGGTTTCTATCGTTTGCCCCAGGCTAATGCTTCCCGGGCCGAATCGTTGCTGACCCGCGAAG
The DNA here is from genome assembly GCF_000408945.1 of Pseudomonas sp. G5(2012). NCBI lineage: Bacteria > Pseudomonadati > Pseudomonadota > Gammaproteobacteria > Pseudomonadales > Pseudomonadaceae > Pseudomonas > Pseudomonas sp. G5(2012). Next base: position 38,833 of record NZ_APIO01000054.1, on the reverse strand, counting down.
TGCTGGAAAGTATCGCCATTCCGGAAATGGCCGAGATGGTCGAGCTGGCCAACAACCCGGAAACCTGGCTGGCCAAGTTGCTGGCTGCCCATGCTGCGTTGTTCCAGCCGCCTCGAGCGCCGCGCAAGCCTAAAGGTGATGTGACGCAGCCGTTGATCGTGGCGGTAAATCTCGATGAAGAAGAGGCACCTCAGGAGCTGGGTCGCGAGGAGCTGGAGAGCTGGCGGCAAAACCTGAAAAGCCTGGCCATCCGTTTTCGCGAAGGCTTGAACGAGTGCTGATCAACTAAACAGCGCAGCAGGCGACCCTTGGGGTTGTTTGCTCGGCTGCCGAGTCATTTTTGCAAGGGTATCTGGTCAAGATCCCGAGCGAAGCTTGGCTGATGCCTATATAATGCTCGCCTTCCGTGGAGAACAGACCTTTATGCCAACGTCCTTTCTAGAAATTGTCGAGTTACCAGACGGCCGAATCGAACTGCGCAGGGCAGAGGACGAGGGTTCTCTGGTTACTTTGGATTTCTCCGAGGATGCCAAGGCGTTCCTGCAAGGCCAGCACGTGGAAGTCGCCAAGGCGATGTTGAGCGTCGGTGTGCAGATGGCGGGACGTATGGTTGAAGGTGAATTCGAGAAGGAAGAGGGGCCGCGGGTCCTTCATTGATCTCCGCCTGTCGGTTTTTCCGGCACTGCCTTCAATAGGCTTCTCTATCCTTGCAGAAGCCCCTCGCGTTCAGCGTGTGCCGTTAACCCAGTCGAATATTCAGGCTTTGAGCGTCCCCGGTCCGGGCGGCGCTGATCAGTTGTTGCCGTGAGATTTTGCTCAACGGGTTGAGCCAGCTGACCACTGTGTGGCTGCGACCAAGGCGAAGGGCTTCGCAAGTCAGTTGCTGGGCGCTTTGGGCGCCACGGGGTTGTAGCAGCAGGATGCGTTCGCGATTGAGTCCGGCATCCCTCAGCCAGGCCTGGGTCAGGCTGGCAGGCGGGGCGATCAGGGTCAGCCAGCGAGCATCCTGGTCCTGGCTGAGCTCGCGCAGGATCGGCGCCAGAAGGTTCAGGCAGTTCCCGGCTGCACCACGCAAAGACAGTTCACTGAACACTTCGGGTTCGGCGCTCCAGGGCGACTCCACTTCCTTCAGGATTGGCGCCATTGGCTGTGCCATGAATGCCTCGAACTGAAGCGGCAGTTGTGCTTGCTGTGATGTGTAGGGGAACTGCATAAAGCCTCCTTTAACGGCGAATGACGCCGACGCTCAAGCCTTCGATCACCAGTTCCTGATCTTTCAGGTTCACTTCGATAGGGGCAAACTCGGGGTTTTCAGCCAGCAACCAGACTTTGCTACCGTCGCGCTTGAAGCGCTTGACGGTGACTTCGTCGCCGATTCGCGCAACCACGATCTGGCCGTTGCGGGCTTCGCGGGTGGTGTGGACGGCCAGCAGGTCGCCGTCGAAGATACCCACATCCTTCATGCTCATGCCGTGCACGCGCAGCAGGTAATCGGCGCGTGGGTGGAAGAACGCAGGGTTGATGTTGCAGGACTCTTCAACGTGTTGCTGGGCGAGGATCGGCGCGCCAGCCGCGACGCGGCCAATGATTGGCAGGCTGGAGTCGTCGGCCTTGGCCTCGAAACCGGGAATGCGAATACCGCGCGAAGCTCCCGGAGTCATCTCGATCGCGCCCTTGCGGGCCAGCGCCTTGAGGTGTTCTTCTGCCGCGTTAGGCGATTTGAAACCCAGTTCCTGAGCGATTTCCGCGCGGGTCGGCGGGTAGCCGTTGTCTTCCAGGCAGCGTTTGATAAAGGCCAGAATCTCGGCTTGGCGTGGCGTCAGCTTTAGCATATTGATCGCTCTGTCTTTTTATACAGTGACTGGGATTATATACAGTGGAACGGTCTTGGCAATGCCCCTTTTTTTGTGCGCCGCCAGACGGTCGCTCAACCGGCTGATGGAAGCTTTGCGGTTGTGTGGTTAAATGCATGACCGACCATTCCCGAAACGAACTGCCAGACTTGACAACGCACGGGCTGAAACGTATGTTTCAAACAAGTGTTTGTCAGGCGGAGTAGCCATGGCCCAGTCGGAAACCGTTGAACGCATTCTCGATGCTGCCGAGCAGTTGTTCGCGGAAAAAGGTTTCGCCGAAACCTCGTTGCGTTTGATCACCAGCAAAGCGGGTGTGAACCTGGCGGCGGTGAACTATCACTTCGGTTCCAAGAAGGCGCTGATCCAGGCCGTCTTCTCGCGCTTCCTGGGGCCATTCTGCATCAGCCTCGATAAAGAGTTGGAGCGGCGCCAGGCCAAGCCAGATAACAAGCCTTCGCTCGAGGAATTGCTGGAAATCCTCGTCGAGCAAGCCCTGGTGGTGCAGCCACGCAGCGGCAACGACCTGTCCATTTTCATGCGATTGCTCGGACTGGCCTTCAGCCAGAGCCAGGGGCATTTGCGCCGCTACCTGGAAGATATGTACGGCAAGGTGTTTCGCCGCTACATGTTGCTGGTCAACGAGGCTGCCCCGCGCATCCCGCCGATCGAACTGTTCTGGCGCGTGCACTTCATGCTGGGTGCGGCCGCGTTCAGTATGTCCGGTATCAAGGCCTTGCGCGCCATCGCCGAAACCGACTTCGGGGTCAATACCTCCATCGAGCAGGTCATGCGCCTGATGGTGCCGTTCCTGGCAGCCGGCATGCGTGCCGAATCCGGTGTCACCGACTCGGCCATGGCCACCGCGCAACTGCGTCCTCGTAGCAAATCGACACCGGTTGCCGCCAAGGTTTAGCCGCTCATGGGTGGGCGCGGCAGCTGACATCCGATAAGCTAGCCGCCCATGCCGACTCTCGTTTTGAACCCGTTCCCACCGATGATCGCCGACCTCCCGGGTGCAGCCCAGGGCGGCGTATCGTTGCGAGCCGGGTTTATCGTTATCAAGGAATTGTTATGACTGCTGGCCTGCAAGGCTCGTTGATGGTGGACGTCGCCGGTACCTGGCTGACGGCTGAAGATCGCCAATTATTGCGCCAGCCCGAAGTGGGCGGCCTGATCATTTTCGCCCGCAACATCGAACATCCGCGCCAGGTCCGCGAGTTGAGCGCGGCGATCCGCGCCATTCGTCCCGACCTCCTGCTGGCGGTGGATCAGGAGGGCGGGCGGGTCCAGCGCCTGCGCCAGGGCTTCGTGCGCCTGCCGGCGATGCGCGCCATTGCCGACAACCCGAACGCCGAATACCTGGCCGAACAGTGCGGCTGGATCATGGCCACCGAGGTGCTTGCCGTTGGCCTGGACCTGAGCTTCGCCCCGGTGCTGGATCTCGATCACCAGCGCAGCGCCGTGGTCGGGACCCGTTCGTTCGAAGCGGATCCGCAGCGTGCTGCGCTGCTGGCCGGTGCTTTCATTCGCGGCATGAACAGCGCGGGCATGGCCGCCACCGGCAAGCATTTCCCTGGCCACGGCTGGGCCGAGGCGGATTCCCACGTCGCGATCCCCAATGACGAGCGCAGCCTCGAGCAGATTCGTGCCCATGACCTGGTGCCTTTCGCCAAGTTGAGCAAACAGCTGGCCGCCGTCATGCCTGCCCACGTTATTTATCCACAGGTCGATACCCAGCCGGCGGGCTTCTCGCGGCGCTGGCTGCAGGACATCCTGCGGGGCGAACTGCAGTTCGACGGGGTAATTTTCAGCGACGACCTGTCCATGGCCGGTGCCCACGTGGTGGGCGATGCCGCCAGCCGTATCGAAGCGGCGTTGACCGCCGGCTGCGACATGGGCCTGGTGTGCAACGACCGCGCAGCCGCCGAACTGGCCTTGAGTGCCGCCCAGCGTTTGCAGGTCAAGCCGTCGGCGCGCATTGCACGGATGCGCGGCCAGGCGCATGCGAGCACCGAATACCGCCAGGACCCGCGCTGGTTGGCGGCCGTCGGTGCGCTCAGGGATGCACAACTTATCGATTGAGAAGGGGGCGCCATGACGGTTTACGCGATTATCGGCGGCAGCGGCCTGACCCGGCTGGAAGGCCTGCAGATTCGCCAGTCATTGGCGCTGGACACTCCCTACGGCGCGCCGTCTGCAGAAGTGCAGATTGGCGAATATGCCGGCAGCGAAGTGCTGTTTCTCGCCCGTCATGGTCACCCGCACCGTTTTGCGCCGCACCGGGTGAATTATCGCGCCAATCTCTGGGCGCTGAAGCAGGCCGGTGCCGAGGCCATCCTGGCAGTCAACGCAGTGGGCGGCATCAACGGGGCGATGGGTACCGGGCATTTCTGCGTGCCGCATCAATTGATCGACTACACCAGTGGCCGCGAACACAGCTACTTTGCCGATGACCTGGAGCCGGTGACCCATATCGATTTCACCTACCCCTACAGCGAATCGCTACGCCAGCGCTTGATTGCAGCGCTGGTGGCCGAAGGCGCGGGTTTCAGCGATCGGGGCGTCTATGCCTGCATGCAGGGTCCGCGGCTGGAAACCGCCGCCGAGATCCTGCGCCTGGAGCGCGATGGTTGCGACATCGTTGGCATGACCGGGATGCCCGAAGCGGCCCTGGCCCGCGAGCTGCAGCTGGATTACGCCTGCCTGGCGCTGGTGGTGAATCCGGCAGCGGGCAAGTCGGCATCGGTGATCAGCATGACAGAGATCGAGCGAGCGTTAGGAGAGGGGATGGTTAGGGTGAGGTCGACGTTGGCGCGGGTGCTCCGGGCTGACTAGCCGATATACCGAGTCGCTCCCTTCGCGAGCAGGCTCGCTCCCACAGGTTCGGTGACATTCCTGTGGGAGCGAGCCTGCTCGCGAAGACTATTTGTCAGGCGCTGCAAACTTTAACGCTTCTCCAGCTTATCCGGCAACGGCGCAAACAGCGCCTCGATGTCATCGCTCTGCAACTTCCAGTCCCCGGCCTGTCGTCCATCCAGCACGCCCGCCGCCAGGTCGGATTTTTCCTTCTGCAGGTGCTGGATCTTCTCTTCCACCGTGCCGCGGGCGATCAGTTTGTAGACGAACACCGGCTTTTCCTGGCCGATGCGATAGGCGCGGTCGGTGGCCTGGTTTTCCGTTGCCGGGTTCCACCAGGGGTCGTAATGGATCACGGTATCGGCTTCCGTCAGGTTCAGGCCAACACCACCGGCCTTCAGGCTGATGAGAAAAATCTGACGCTTGCCGCTCTGGAATTCCTTCACCGGTGTACGACGGTCGCGGGTCTGTCCGGTCAGTAGCGCGTAGGGCACGCCGCGCTTGTTCAGTTCTTCTTCGATCAATGCCAGCATTGAGGTGAACTGCGAGAACAATAGAATCTTGCGGCCTTCCTCGAACAGCTCTTCGAGCATTTCCATCAGGCTGTCGAGCTTGCCCGAGGTGCTGCCCCGCGCCGGAAGGGTGGCTTCATTGACCAGGCGCAGATCGCAACACACCTGGCGCAGCTTGAGCAGCGCCTCGAGGATGATGATCTGGCTGCGTGCCACGCCCTTGCGGGTGATTTCGTCGCGGACTTTCTTGTCCATGGCCAGGCGCATGGTTTCGTACAGGTCGCGCTGGGTTTCGTTGAGTTCGACCCAGTGGATGATCTCGGTTTTCGGCGGCAACTCGGTTGCCACCTGTTCCTTGGTGCGACGCAGCAGGAAGGGTTTGATCCGGCTGTTGAGGTGTTGAAGCCTGACTTCGCTGGCGCGCTTTTCGATGGGTACCCGGTAATCACTGTTGAAGCTTTTGACGTCGCCGAGCCAGCCCGGCAGCAGGAAGTGAAACAGTGACCACAGTTCGCCCAGGTGGTTTTCCAGTGGCGTGCCGCTCAGGCACAGGCGCTGGCGGGCATTGAGCTCACGGGCAGCCTGGGCGGCCTTGCTGTTGGGGTTCTTGATGTATTGCGCTTCGTCCAGTACCAGCACGTGCAAGGGCTGCGCCGCCAGGCGTTCCACGTCCTTGGGCAGCAAGGCATAGGTGGTCAGGATCAGGTCGTAATCGGCGAGGTTGTCGAAATGTTTTTTGCGACTGGCGCCGTACAGTGCCAGTACCTTGAGTTGCGGAGTGAAGTGCGCCGCTTCGTCGAGCCAGTTGGGAATCAGGCTGGTGGGCATCACCACCATGCAGGGGCGATCGAGGCGACCGGCGTTTTTCTCGCTGAGGATGTGCGCCAGGGTCTGCAGGGTTTTGCCCAGGCCCATGTCGTCCGCGAGGATGCCGCCGACTTCCAGTTGGCGTAACGACTGCATCCAGCTCAGGCCCTCGAGCTGATAGGGGCGCAGTGTCGCGTTCAGGCCGTCCGGCGCCGAGGCGGTGTAGTCCTTGATGTCGCGCAGGCGTTGGGCAAAGCTGCGGATCTGCTCGCCACCTTCCCAGAGCAGTGGCAGGTCTTCCAGCGAGTTGAGACGCGTGGCGTCGGCCTTGCTCAGGCGCAGCGTGGTTTCGCCAGGTTCTTGAAGGTAAAACTCGCCAAGCGTCGCCAATACCGGTTTCAGGCGGCCGAAGGGCAGGGCGACTTGCAGGGGGCCGTGCTCGGCGTTCGGCCGGCTGGGTATGTTGACCAGGATCAGCTCGTCGTCGCGCCGGCGAGCGAGGCGTTCCGGATTGAGCAGTTCGGTGTGGGAACGCATCAGGTTCAACAGGATCGGCAACAGGCTCAACCGCTCGCCATTGACGATGATCCCCAGCTCCAGGTCGAACCAGTCGCGCTCCGGAACCTGTTCGACCGTGGCGTACCAGTCGTCCACGGCAGTCAGGTCGAAGCCGAAGTCTTCGTTGATTTGCAGCTCCCAACCCTGGGTGCGCAACTTTGGCAACTCATTGAGGGTGAAGGTCAGCCAGGCGCTGTCGTTGACCATCTCGAACAGTTCGCCAGCGCTTTCCGGCAGGGCCTTGCTTTGCCGGGTGGCGATCTTGAAACCGAGGATTCGCAGCTGCTCCCGGTAGGACTGTTCGACGTCCGGGTGGCGTTTTATCCGCAGTGTCTGGGTCTCCTGGCGAATCAGGATGTCGGCATTCTTCTGGCCTGAAACGTACTCGTCCAGGTAACCGAAAGACAACGCCGCGCGATGCTGGATGTAACGCTGCATCCGCCCGTTGCGCGGTTCGAAGGCGCTGAACTCAATGCTCGCCAGCCACAGGCGCGGTACCGGTTGCACGTTGTCCACCAGCACTTGCGGTGGTGCCTTGGGGCTGCGGTTTTCCAGCACCGCCTGGAGTTTTTCCAGGAGTTCGGCGTCTTTGGCGGCGGCGGGGTAGTCGAGGGTTTCCTGGATTTGCAGGAGCACCGCTGCGCAATGTTTGCAGTTGCTGTGCACCGGGCAGGAGCAGGTGGCATCGACCATCAGCAAGGTGCCTTTGGCCGACTCGCGCAGGCGAATGGTCTGACGGTAAACGTTACCGCCAGAGCCTTCGCACGCCGCGGTGATCGTCGCGTCGCCGACCTCGACGATCCTGACGCGATTCTCCAGGGCATACCGGCGACCGCGCTCCAGGCTCTGTTCCTTGAATCGGCTGACCCAGGAAGGTGCCAGGGGTTTGCTCAGGGTCGCGGACATGGGGGGCTCGATCAGTCCGGGACGACTTCAGGGGCTTCCCGGGGAGCGGGCGCCGTCAATGAGGTGATCTTGATCAGCAGGCCCAGGTGGCCGTTGTCGAGGAAATTGAGCTGGCCGTTCTTGGTATGGCTTTCCTGTTTCAGGTGTTCGCTGGCGGTGACCAGGCCGTCTTCGTTGAACTGGTTGACCCAGAAATCGGCATCTACATCGGTGAAGCGTCCCAGCGTCAGGTTCAGGGTGCCTTCGATCGGGTACTGGCCGTACTGTTCCTTGCCGTCGCTGACCGCCACCTTGACCGGTGTCTCGCCGAGCGTCTGCTGCCACGCCTTGTGCAGCAGCACGCTGTATTCATTGCTGGCGGTGAGTTTTTCCACTTCGTTGTTGAGGCTCGGCGTGCGCAGGCTGTCAGGGCTGACGGTTTGCGCGCCTGCGGCCCAGTCTTCCGGCGCGGCACGGCTGATAATCGCCGGCACGGCATTCTGCCGCACCAGAATCATTTCAATCTGATACAGGTCATCGGCAAACACCGAAGGGGCGACCAGGGTTATCAACAAGGTCAGTGAGCGAAACAGGCGCATGCGGCGTCCTTCAAGCAGTTTTCGGGATAAGACGCTCAAACAGCGCCTCTACAGTATTAAAGCGTTCTTCCGGGCGCTCCATCGGGACCTGGAATTTAAACATCGTCGCGCCTTCGAATTTGTAGCGCTTGGGCTGGCTCTGGATCAACTTGATCAGGGTCAGGGGGTCGACCGGGGTTTGTGTCGCGAATTCGATTCGACCACCCTGCGGGCCGCCGTCGACTTTCTTGATGCCCAGCAATTCGGCCTGCAATTTCAGTGCGGTGATGCGCATCAGGTTCTTGGTCGGCTCGGGCAACAGGCCGAAACGGTCGATCATCTCGACCTGCAGGTCCTTGAGGCCGTCCTCGTCGGTGGCCGAAGCGATGCGCTTGTAGAGAATCAGGCGGGCATGGACGTCCGGCAGATAGTCTTCGGGGATCAACGCCGGTACGCGCAGGTTGACTTCCGGACCGCCGCCCAGCGGTTGATCGAGGTTGGGCTGTTCGCCCTTGCGGATCGACTTCACCGCGCGCTCGAGCATTTCCATGTACAGCGTGAAACCGACCGCCTGGATCTGCCCGCTCTGGCCGTCGCCAAGCAATTCGCCGGCGCCGCGGATTTCCAGGTCGTTGGTGGCGAGCACAAAGCCCGCGCCGAGGTCCTGGGTGTTGGCGATCGCTTCCAGGCGCTTTTCCGCGTCCGCGGTGATCTGCTGGCGCGGTGGCGTCAGCAGATAGGCGTAGGCCTGGTGGTGACTGCGACCGACCCGGCCGCGCAACTGGTGCAACTGCGCCAGGCCGAACTTGTCAGCGCGCTCGATGATGATGGTGTTGGCGCTCGGCACGTCGATGCCGGTCTCGATGATGGTCGAGGCGATCAGCACGTTGAAGCGCTTGTGGTAGAAGTCGCTCATCACCTGTTCGAGTTCGCGCTCGCGCATCTGCCCGTGGCCGATGCCGATCCGCGCTTCCGGCACCAGCTCGGCGAGGTCGGCGGCGCATTTCTCGATGGTCTTGACGTCGTTGTGCAGGTAATAGACCTGGCCGCCGCGTAGCAGCTCACGTAGCAGGGCCTCTTTAACCGTGCTCTTGTTCTGCTCCATGACGAAGGTGCGCACCGACAGGCGACGGGCCGGCGGGGTGGCAATGATCGACAGGTCGCGCATGCCCGACACGGCCATGTTCAGCGTGCGTGGAATCGGCGTGGCGGTCAGGGTGAGGATGTCGACTTCGCTGCGCAGCGCCTTGAGCTGTTCTTTCTGGCGGACACCGAAGCGGTGTTCTTCGTCGATGATCACCAGGCCCAGGTTTTTGATTTTCACATCGTCGGACAGCAGCTTGTGCGTGCCGATGACGATGTCGATCTTGCCTTCGGCCAGGTCGGCGATCGCCGCGTTCACCTCTTTGGCCGACTTGAAGCGGCTCATCACTTCCACGCTCACCGGCCAGTCGGCGAAGCGGTCGCGGAAGCTGTTGTAGTGCTGCTGGGCGAGCAGGGTGGTCGGTACCAGGATCGCCACCTGGCGACCGCCGTGCACCGCAATGAACGCTGCGCGCATGGCCACTTCGGTCTTGCCGAAGCCGACGTCGCCACACACCAGGCGATCCATCGGCTTGGGCGCGAGCATGTCTTCGCGCACCGCTTCGATGGTGCTTTGCTGGTCTGGCGTTTCTTCGAACGGGAAGCCGGCGCTGAAGGTGGCGTAATCGGCTTTCGGGTCGGCGAAGGCATACCCTTCACGCGCGGCGCGGCGTGCGTAGATATCGAGCAATTCAGCCGCGACGTCGCGCACCTGTTCGGCGGCCTTGCGCTTGGCTTTTTGCCAGGTCTCGGAACCCAGGCGATGCAATGGGGCGAGGGCGTCGTCGCTGCCGGTGTAGCGGGCGATCAGGTGCAGGTTGGCCACCGGCACATAAAGCTTGGCGTTTTCCGCGTATTCAAGGGTGAGGAATTCGGCGGCCTGGTTGTCGATTTCCAGGATCGTCAGCCCCAGGTAGCGGCCGACACCGTGATCGATGTGCACCACCGGCGCGCCTTCGCGCAGCTCGGTGAGGTTCTTGATGACCGCGTCGTTGTTGGCGTCGGCGCGCTTCTCGCGGCGCCGGCGCTGCATCACGCGCTGGCCGAACAACGGGCTTTCGGCGACCAGCGCCAGGGCCGGATCATCCAGCAGCAGGCCTTCGTCCAGCGGCGCGATGGTGATCGCCAGGCGCTCCTTGCTGGCGACAAAGTCCGGCCAGGTGTCGACGGTCTTCGGTCGCAGCTTCAGGCGTTCCAGCAGTTCGAGCAGCACTTCGCGACGGCCCGCGGATTCGGCAGTGAACAGCACGCGCCCAGGGAACTCGTCGAGGAAACCCGAGAGCGCCGCCAGCGGCTGGGTGGCCTTGGCTTCGATGGCCAGGTTCGGCAATTCCCTCGCGGGGAAGCGCTCGCGGCCAGCGCCGGACTCCACATCCTGTTGGCTGGCGACCACTCGCGGCCAGTTTTTCAGGCGGGCGAAGCAGTCTTCTACTGGCAGGAACAACTCGGCAGGCGGTAATAAAGGACGCGAAGGATCGACGCGCCGCTCTTCATAACGATTGCGCACGTCGTTCCAGAAATTTTCCGCGGCCTGCTCGATGCCTGGCAACGAGAACACTTGCGTGTCCTGAGGCAGGTAATCGAACAGCGTCGAGGTTTCTTCGAAGAACAGCGGCAGGTAGTACTCGATGCCGGCGGGGGTAATCCCGCTGTTCAGGTCCTGGAAGATCGGGCAGCGCCGGAAGTCGACATCGAAGCGCTCGCGAAACCGTGCCTTGAAGCGGGTGACGGCTTCTTTCTCCAGCGGGAATTCCTTGGCCGGCAGCAGCTTGACCCTATCGACCTTGTCGATGGAGCGCTGGTTTTCCGGGTCGAAGGTGCGCAGGGTTTCGATTTCGTCGTCGAACAGGTCGATCCGGTAAGGCAGCTTGCTGCCCATCGGGAACAGGTCGATCAAGGAGCCGCGCACGGTGAATTCGCCATGTTCGTACACGGTATCGACGTAGCGATAGCCTGTGGCCTCGAGGCGGGTGCGCATTTGCTCGACGTCTAGCTTCTGGCCGACGTCCAGGACCAGGCTGCTGCCGAGCAAAAATTTGGTCGGCGCCAGGCGGTGCAGCGCAGTGGTGATCGGCACCACCAGCACGCCATGACTCAGTTCCGGCAATCGATAAAGCGCCGAAATGCGCTGGGAAATGATGTCCTGGTGCGGCGAGAACAGGTCGTAGGGCAGGGTTTCCCAGTCGGGGAAATGCAGCACGGGCAAATCCGGGGCGAAGAAACCCAGCTCCTGTTCCAGTCGTTCGGCACTTTGGCTGTCGGCTGTGAGCAGCAGGGTAAAGCGCTTGGCAGCGCTGGCGGCCTCGGCGATGGCCAGGCTCAGGGCGGCACCGGGCAGGTTGCCCCAGTGCTGTTTACCTGCCGCGGCAGGGAGAAGCGGTAGACGCAGAACGGGCACGGAAGGTTGAGCTCCAAGCGTTGCGACAAAGTCGGTAATTGTAGCGGTCCCGGGTGCCGGCTGTCAGTCGCAGATGTGTCTATTACGCGGGTAAGGAAAAATGTAGTGGTAAAGACAAAATCGCGGTGTTTTTTACCGGAAATTAGCGATTATGTAGTGGCAAAACCAACCGGTGTTACGGATGGTTACGGATAAGGTTGCGCTGTCCCCAAAAAATTGACGAAGCTGGAGGCCCCGGTTTCATTGGGTTTCAGCGGTGCGCGATTTTTTTGAAAGGGATTTTGTTACTGGCGGTGCGACAAGCGCGCATTGCTACACGAGGCGCGCGGCGGCATAATGTAGCCCCTTTTTTCTGCCCCTACATGTGGAAGGTTCCCGTGACTCAGAAGCCCGACCAGTGTCTTGGTGAATGGATCGACCGTGAAGCACTCGCAGAAGCGATGATTCCGCTTATCGGTCAGCTTTACCGCAATAACAATGTGGTGAGCTCGATCTATGGCCGCAGCCTGATCAATCGTTCAGTCATTGCGATTCTCAAAGCTCACCGCTTTGCTCGTCACCGTCAAACCGACGATACCGAGCTGTCCGTCCACGAAACATTCCCGCTGCTCAAGGCGATGAGCGAGCTCAAGCTCGGCGCCGCTTCGGTAGACCTGGGCAAGCTGGCAGCCAAGTTCAAGGCTGAAGGCAATGGCCGTACTGCCGAGCAGTTCGTGCGTGAAGAACTGGCCGACGTGGTTGGCCAGCAGAACGCTTCCGCCCGCAAAGGCACCGACGTTGTCCTGTACGGCTTCGGTCGTATCGGCCGTCTGCTGGCGCGCATCCTGATCGAAAAAACCGGTGGCGGCGACGGCCTGCGCCTGCGCGCAATCGTCGTGCGCAAGGGCGCCGAGAACGACCTGGTCAAGCGTGCCAGCCTGCTGCGTCGCGACTCGGTTCATGGCCCGTTCGATGGCACCATCACCATTGATGAAGCCAACAACACCATCACCGCCAACGGCAACCTGATCCAGGTTATCTACGCCAAGAGCCCGACCGAAGTCGACTACACCCAGTACGGCATCGAGAACGCACTGATCGTCGACAACACCGGTGTATGGCGTGACGCCGACGGCCTGGGCCAGCACCTGGCCTGCCCGGGCGCTGCCCGCGTGATCCTCACCGCACCTGGCAAGGGCGCACTGAAGAACATCGTGCACGGCATCAACCATGGCGACATCAGCCCTGACGACAAGATCATCTCGGCCGCTTCCTGCACCACCAACGCCATCGTGCCGGTGCTGAAGGCTGTGAATGACAAGTTCGGCATCGTCAACGGCCACGTCGAAACCGTTCACTCGTTCACCAACGACCAGAACCTGATCGACAACTTCCACAAGGGCAGCCGTCGTGGCCGCGCCGCGCCGCTGAACATGGTAATCACCGAGACCGGTGCCGCCACCGCAGCCGCCAAGGCACTGCCAGTGCTCAAGGGCAAGCTGACCGGCAACGCGATTCGCGTTCCTACGCCAAACGTGTCGATGGCCATCCTGAACCTGAACCTGGAAAAGGCCACCACCCGCGAAGAGATCAACGAGTACCTGCGCCAGATGGCCATGCACTCGGACCTGCACAAGCAGATCGACTACGTCAATTCGCAGGAAGTGGTTTCCACCGACTTCGTTGGCTCGCGCCACGCAGGCGTCGTGGACGCTGAAGCGACCATCACCCAGGATAACCGCGTTGTACTGTACGTCTGGTACGACAACGAATTCGGTTACAGCTGCCAGGTGGTTCGCGTGATGGAAGACATGGCCGGTGTAAACCCGCCAGCTTTCCCGCGCTAAGCTCCTTTAGCTGCACGTGAAAACGCCCCGACCTTGGTCGGGGCGTTTTTGTTTGTGCGTCCTTCAGACTTTTCTTTGCAAATAAAAACATTTTTGTAGGAAAAAGACTGTTCGGTTTGACGAAACGTCTGAATCGTCTTTTTGACCTCGCCGTGGCAGTCGCAACGCTGTCAGCGTCCGCTGCATCATTTCTAAACACCTTCCAAGGATAAGGAGTTTGAAATGAATGCACGCTTGCAGCCCTCATATCCCCCAGAGTATCTGCGTAGTCTGGACAACCCTTGTTTCATTGTGTGGCGATCACAACCCATCTTCGTAAACTTTCCGGGCTCGGCCGCAAGTAACGGAGTGGGAATTCAATGAAAGAAGGACATTTCATCGGCTTGAATGACCGAACCAGCTGTGGTGGCAAGGTTCTGGATGGTGACACTCGAGTCATGATGTTTGGCGTTGCCCACGCCTGCGAAGATGATCGGGTCACGTGTGGAGAGGACGGGGAGACGTATCGGATCGTCGGTGGCGTTTCGCACGTTATCAGTCATGGAAAGCGAGTGGCGGGCACACTGGATAGCTACAGCACCTGCCCTTGCAAGGCCGAGCTGATTCCCTCGGTGCTCACCGCTACGTATCAAAACAAGGCTGACTCTGCGCAGCGGGCCACCAGGGTCGCAAGCTCACCGGCGACTCCGGCTGCTAACAGCTTTATAACCAGGCCCCAGGTAGTTGATCTGAAGCTGGCAGATAAAGTCGCTAACCCACTCGGTGATCTTGGTGGAAGCAAAGTCTGTAACCATCCAGACCAAATGGAGGCGCTGGCCAGCTACATCGCTGGCGAGATGAATAGGAACATCAAGCATCCAGACGTGTTGAAAATGAAAGAGCTGTTGAGCTACGACAGAGGCGCGGATTCCAGGAGATTCTACGCGTTACCCTGGTACGCCAGACTGGCCGGACCACCGAATTTCAATGGCATTGCATTAACGAAAAAGCTAGAGGCGATGGCGATTTGGACAAAGCAAGTGGGGCAAAATATGGAGTGGGATCATAAGCCTAAACTTCGGAAATTATTTCCCGGCGTACGACATAAGCAGGGGAAGTACCTTTACTATTACGACATTTGGTCGAACATCCACTACGGTTATGTCGGAATAATAGGGGGGCTTTCCGAAAGTTTACTCCTTGACGGAGCAGGGGCCGAGCAAATCGCTTCAGATGCCCTGCGCAAGATCGAAGAGTTACGAACAAAGCCAAAAGAGGAGAGAGAGCTCCTCGGCCCTCGTCCTACAGCTAGCCCTTGGACTGAATTGCGATCGTGGGATGATGTAGCTGATAGAGTGTCGATAAGCATCGGTATAAAGCTCGCCAATCAGTACCCTAAAGGCGGGATAACCGCGCAAGTGATCATGAATAAAGTGTTGACAGTTCCACCCGAGAGCTGGGGCGATGGAATTCGTGTCCATGCCTGTTAATAAGTCCCGATCTCGCTACTTGCGGTGGTTATGGGTTCCGATTTTCCCACTGCTGCTGCCACTGCTGGTACTTCAGTTGATGGCCCTATGGAATGTTTATGTTCTACCCAGTGCAACCGTCAATTACTCCAAGGATGCCGTAAAGGGCTTGCGGTACACATGGAATGTCCAAGATCGGATATACAGGGGGCGGATGTCCCCCGGAGGCTCCGTCAGCGACCACGGATATCTGTATCCAGATGCCGAATTTTTCATGGAGTTTTCCTGGGCTGTCGAGAGCGGGCGTTGGCACTGTATCAGCATCACGCCGAAGTGGCCTAACATGCATATTTTCCTCGATGCGGACGGCAACTTCGATATGAGCAAAGTTAGCGGTGTAGATGTGGGTAGACTAAAAGAGTGTCAATGGGACATGGTCAAGCCATGACATGCGTCAAATTAGTAGTCTGTATTGGTTTGATCAATGAAGCCTGCCGTTACACCCGTGACTGAAGGGAAGGAGTCGTGGCCGCATTGGCAAGTGAAACCATAAAACGGTGCTCGCGGTGGCTATGGATCCCAGTTGTTTTTTTGGCGATCACCCATTGGGATATTGCGTTGCCTACTGTGACTATTCATTACACCAAGCATGCTAAAGAAGAGATTAAATACATTTGGAACGTACAGCACCGGATATTCAAAGGACAAATGAAGCCTGGGGGCGGTACACGTGATTATGGCTTCTTGTTTCCAAGTGAGAAGTTTTTCATGGAGGTCTCCTGGTGGGACAATAATGTGCTCCGACACTGTGTCAACATAATCCCAAAATGGCCAAATACGCACATCTACCTCGACGCAAACGGCGATATTGATCTCGGCGAAGGCAGCGGCACTGATACGGATCGCTTGAAACAATGCACCACGGACTACGCACGCCCCTGAAAGACGCCAAAGCATGAAAGATGCTGTCTCCTGAGCCGATTGCGGGTGACTTATATCATTTTAAGCTTTCCAGTCATCATTTAAGAATTATCTAAAACCCGATACAAAGTTCAATTCGCAATAAAAAATAAAAATCATCAGTAAAAATAACAGGTTGCCTACCAATTCGGCTTAATCACATGACATGGATCCAATCGTCAAGCCGCTACATATTTGACGCCATTTAATTGCTCCATTCATTTACTTGACACCCCAAGGCACTGAATCTAGTGTCGCCAATGACACCGCCCGCTCTGCCTCGGGCAACACATAGTCATGTTCCACAGCGACTCTCCAAAAAGACGGGAATCCCATTCCCGCTCACCTCACAATAAAAATCATATCAATCAGCGTCGGCTTAATTGCCGTGCAAAGACCCATTACGTTTTGCTCACCCTGCCAAAAGTGTTTTCGCAGTCAGGCCTGCTATTGCCTGGCTGATATGCGGTTGGTCTATCGGGAGAGTCGAACATGGCGCAAGAACGCTCGAAGTTGTTATCGCTGTTACCGCGCCTGGTGGGATTGGGGGTGCTGGGGTTTGTTGTCTGGCTGTTGATGTCCACTTTGCTCATGCCACTGGTGTCGGCCTCGGCCACCCGGGCGATTTTGAATGCGCCGGTGATTCTGTTGACCACGCCGATCGATGGCGTGGTGAGTTCCCTGGCGGTCAAGCCCGGGGTGACGTTTAGCCAGGGCCAGAAGATTGCCGTGGTGGAAAATCCGCGGGCGAACCAGGAAACCTTGCTGACCCTGCAAACCCGGCGCCTGACCCTGGAGCAACAGCTGTCGTCTTCGGCCAGCCAGGCCGAGCACGATCAGCGGTATTACGAGGAGCTGGAGAAAACCAGCCAGCGTTACCAGGCCGCGTTTCACACCCGTCAGCTTTACACGCAAAAAGCCCTGAAGGCCGAGAACAGTGCCGCCAGCGCGCGGTTGATCGATGCCCAGGAAACGGTCGAGCGCAATCTCGAGTTGTTCGTCCAAGGGGCGGTCAGTGGTGCGGTGGTGGCTTCGTCGAAAGCGCAGCTGGCTTCGTTGCAAGGCGCGGCCGAGTCGGTGCGTTCGCAGTTGCGGATCACCGATGGTGACGTCAGTGCCGCCAATAAACAGGTGTACCTCGATCCCGATCAACTGCGCATGTTCGATCTCAGCGCGCAAATGACCACGCTGAAACTCAGCCTGGAGAATCAGGCGCGCAACCGGGTGACCTATCAGCAGGAACTCGACAATCTCAACCAACTGATCGAAACCGAGCAGAACCGCGTCCGGATGATGGCCGGCTACGACGTCGTGGCGTATTCGCCCGGTACTGTCCAGGAACTGCTGGCGCCCCAGGGCACGCTGGTGCAGGCCGGTTCGACCTTGCTGCGGGCCACCGATTGCGCGCAGAGCTATGTGATCGCGGTGTTCCCCGAGCGCATGGCCAGCAAGATCGACCGCGACAGCGTGCTCACCGTGAAAATTCGCGGCCTCGACCAGCCCCTCAAGGCCAGTGTGGTGCAGTTGTTGTCTAGCGCCTCGGACATCCGCGCCAATACCTACAGCGTGCCGTTCCCCTATGCCGAGCAAAATTCCGTGTACGTGGTCGGCACCTTTGCTGCGGACCTCACGGACAGCCAGCGCGCCATGACCTGCAACCCGGGGTTGTGGGCCAGTGCCGAGGTGTCGCGGCCATGAGCATTGTATTGCGAGCGATGATGGGACTGATGTTGATGATCGGCACGGCAAGCGGATGGGCTGCACAAGCCCAACCGCAACTGGCGGCAATGACCTGTGCGGCGCTGGATCAGGCCGTGACATCGCAGCCGGCGGGGCCGGTGCTGGTAGCCAGTTATCCGCCGCTGGATGGCCAGCCTGCGCCGATCCTGGCGTTGCGCGGCGTGGCGTTCACCTATGACAACGCACTGGCGAGCATTGCCTTGTTTGCCTGCGGCAAGGCCGGGTCGGCGCGGCGGATCGCCGATGCATTGGCGTTCGCCACAGGCCATGACCCGGAGTACCGGGACGGACGCCTGCGCAACGCCTACGCCGCCGGCCCGGTGGCGGCGCCGTCGATGAAGTTGCCGGGCTATTGGAGTGTCGAGCGCAATGCCTGGAACCAGG
The DNA here is from genome assembly GCF_000408945.1 of Pseudomonas sp. G5(2012). NCBI lineage: Bacteria > Pseudomonadati > Pseudomonadota > Gammaproteobacteria > Pseudomonadales > Pseudomonadaceae > Pseudomonas > Pseudomonas sp. G5(2012). The sequence continues at coordinate 20,942 of NZ_APIO01000054.1, read as the reverse complement.
ACGCCTATCAAGTCAGCAGCGCCACCGGCAATCAAGCCTGGGCGGCATTGGCGCTGCTGGAAGCATTTCGCCAGAGCGGTGAGGCGTCCTACCTGGAAGCCGCGCGAAAAGCCCTGCAATGGTCGCAGCAAAACACCTACGACGGGCAAGCGCCCGCCGGATTCAGTGGTGGCTATTACGGGTACTTTGACAAGCAGGTCCAGCAGAACTGGAAATCCACCGAGCACAATGTCGACCTCGCGGCGGCGTGGTCGGCACTCGACGCGGTGGCCCCAAATCAGGAGGCGGCAAAGCAAGCGCAAATTGCCCGGCAGTTTGTCTCCAGCCAATGGGACGCCGGGGAAGGGCGTTTCCTGATCGGCACGGGCGCGGACGGCCAGACCTCGGACCGCGTGCGCTCGGGGCTGGATGCGCAGATCTGGCCGTTGATCGCCCTGCATGAGCCACCCAAGGACTGGCGGCGCGTTTTCGCCTTCATCGACCGCGCTCACCGTGCCGGCGAAGGTTACGGTTTCAACCGCGACCCCGATGGCCTGTGGACCGAGGGCACCGCCCAGGCCGCCGCCGTGGCGCGCTTGAGCGGGCTCAGTGACAAGGCGCAACCGTTGTGGCGCGTGCTGCTGGCCCAGCAGGCCGGCAACGGCTGGCTGTTCGCAACACCGGCAGAACGCATCAGTACCGGGCTGGCCATAGGCCCGGACTCGGTCAGCAACGATTTTTTCTACTACCACCTGCCTCACCTGGGCGCTACAGCGTGGGCGGCGATTGCCGCCACCGGCGTCAATCCCTTTACCGGTTTGCGAGAGGCTGACTGACATGCAGGCACTGGACTCGCTGCAACTGCTGCAAATCAATTTCTGGACGCTGGCAGCGGTGATTCTGTTCACCTGCCTGACCCACCGTGATCAATGGGCCGCGCGGGTCGGTTTCGGTGCCATCACCGCCTTCCTGCTGATCAATTATGCGGCCTGGCGGATTCGCGACACCTTGCCCGATGGGCATTCCGGATTCGCTACGGTGTGGGCTTACACCTTCCTGTTCTTCGAGATGCTGGCGATTGGTTACACGCTGTTTTCCATTGTCGTGATGCTCTGTCGGACGGATCACCGCACAGATGCCGATGCCGGTGAACGCCGGCTCAGAGAGCAAGGCAGCGCGGTCCCTGCGGTGGACATCTTCATCGCCACCTACAACGAAGGCCTGGAAATCCTCGAAAAAACCATTATTGCCGCCCAGGCCATCGACTACCCGAACTTCACCATCTGGGTACTCGACGACACCCGCCGCGACTGGCTGCGCGACTACTGTGCGCAAATGGGCGTGCAGTACGCGCGTCGCCCCGACAACTCCCACGCCAAGGCCGGCAACCTCAACAACGGTCTGCGTCAGTCGGCGGCCCTCAGCAATGCGCCGTACATCCTCGTGCTCGATGCCGACTTTGCGCCGCAGCAGCCGATCCTCTTGCGCACCCTGGGGCTGTTCGACGACCCCAGGGTCGGCCTGGTGCAGACGCCACAGTTCTACTACAACCCCGATCCGATCCAGCACAACCTCGGCACGTCGGCCTGTTGGGTGGATGAGCAACGGGTGTTCTTCGATGTGTTCCAGCCGGCGAAGGATGGCTGGGATGCGGCGTTTTGTGTTGGCACGTCCTTCGTAGTGCGGCGCGATCTGATTACCGAAATCGGCGGTTTTCCTACAGGCTCGGTGTGCGAAGACATCTACACCACTTACCGTTTGTTGCAAAAAGGCTATGTCACCCGCTGGTTGAATGAGCGTCTGTCCATTGGTTTGTCTGCCGAAGGCTTGACCGAGTACATCAATCAACGTGGGCGCTGGTGCCTGGGCACGATCCAGGTGGCATTGCTCAAGGAGGGGCCGTTGCGCGGCAGCGGCTACACGCTCAATGACCGGCTGCACTATGTCCATGGGCTGATGCACTGGTTTTCCAAACCCTTCATCTTGATGATGCTGGTGTCGCCGGTGCTGTACTGGTACTTCGGCATCGCTGGGTTCTACGCCAATCCGCTGGATTTCCTGGCGTTCGGCATGCCGGCGCTGATTGCGTTCTGGGGCTATGGGACCTGGGTGACGGACCGGCGGACCTTGCCGATTTTTACCGAGGTCACGCAGATCGTTGCCTCGCTGGCGGTCACTGCCACCATCGCCAGCGCCATGATCCGACCGTTCGGGCGCCCGTTCAAAGTCACCGCCAAGGGCCTCGACCGGACGAAAACCATGGTGCATTGGAAGCTGTTCGGGTTCTTCCTGGCCTTGACCTTGCTTTCGCAGTTTGGCGCCTATATCGCCATCAGCACGGCTGCCTCGTTCGACGGCAACATGCTGTTCAATCTCTGCTGGACGGTGGTTGCGTTGGTGTACAACCTCGCGACCCTGGTGGCCTGTGTCGACCGCCCACGCTTGCATGGCGAAGAGCGCTTTCCATTCGATAAACCCACCGGGTTTCGTTTCGGCGGCAAGGTCCTGGCGGGGCGCCTGGTGGATATTTCCCTTAGTGGCGCGTCGCTCAATTGCGCCTTCGCTGCCTCGATCAAGCCGGGGCTGTGCGGTCAGATCTGGATCGACAAGCTGGGTTGGCTCGATGTCGAAGTCATGCGCAATCACGGCGAGGACCAATTGGGCCTGCGTTTCGCCGACCTTGATGAAGGGGTGCGCCAGCGCCTGATCGCGCGGTTGTTCAGCGACGCGACCATCAATGTCGTCAGCAAGGCCGAGCCGGCACAGGCCTTTGGCACTTTGCTGCAGCGCTCGCTACTGGGCGAAAAAAGTCTGGCGCCGCGTTCCATCAAGCCGCTCAAGACGCCGAGCCATGTCTCGCCGCCTCGTTGGCGGCCGATCAGTGTTCCTTCGCGCAAACCGGCTGTGCCGCACATCAGTGTCGAGCGGTCGGGTCTGTGGTCGTTGCTTCTTTCCCCCTTGCGAGCTTTGCTCGGCCAACGTTTTTAGGTGCGCGCCATGAACCATTGCCTACCCACCTCATGTTTCATGACCTTGTTTTTGCTTGGCGGTTGCTCGCTGGAACCGACCTACGAGAAACCCGAGGCACCGATCGACCAGCAGTGGCCGGCGAACACGGCCGGTGAATGCTGTAACGGCAAGCAGGCGTTCGATAAGGATTGGCGCGGTTTTGTGGTCGACGAGCGCCTGCGCCAGTTGATTGACATGGCCCTGGCCAACAACCGCAGCCTGCGACAGTTCGCGGCCAGCGTCGAGGAGGCGCGGGCCGGGTATGACAGTGCGCGCTCAGGGCTTTTTCCTACGATCGGCATCGACACTTACGCCGGTCGCAGCAAGTTACCGCCATTGGTGCGCACACCGGGCGGCGGCGATACGGCGGGCAGCATCGCCAACACCTATCAGGCAACGGCCGGCTTTACCTCCTACGAGTTGGACTTGTTCGGGCGTATCCGCAGCCAGCGTAATGCCGCGGGGGCACGGTTCGAAGCGTCCGAGGCGGATTACCAAACGGCGCGGCTGGCGCTGATCGGCGAAGTTGCCAGCACCTGGTTGAGCCTCAAGGCCAATCAGCATTTGCTCGACCTTGCGCAGAACACCTGGCAATCCCAGGACCGCTACGGGCAGCTGTTGCGCAAAAGTTATAACCTCGGTTCCAGTGCGCGGATCGATGTCCACCAGGCAGATGCACAAACCAACACGGCGGCGGTGCAGGTCAACACCTATCGCATGCAAGTGGCGCAGGACATGAACGCGCTGCGGGTGCTGGTGGGGCAACCGGTACCGGTGGGGTTGCTGCCGACCGGCGCGCTGGGTGAGCAGTTGGCGACCCTGGACGTGCCGGCGGGTTTGCCTTCGGCGCTGGTTGAGCGACGGCCGGACATCATGTCGGCCGAGGCGCAGTTGCGTGCAGCCAACGCGGATATCGGCGCGGCCCGTACGGCGTACTTCCCGACTTTTTCCCTGACGTCGGCGCTGGGCAGCCTGACCGGGGAGTTTTCCCAATTGCTCAGTGGTCCGGCCGAGTTCTGGTCGGTGGCGCTGGCCGGCTCGTTGCCCTTGATCGACGGGGGCGCGCGGCGGGCGCAAGTGGACGCCAGTCATGCCCGCTTCGCCGGCCAGGCGGCGGCCTATGAAGCGACGGTGCAGAATGCATTTCGAGAAGCGGCCGATGCCTTGAACGCCCGGCAGGAAATGCTCACCCAGGTCGAGTTCCAGAAAAAACTGGTCGGGGATTATCAGGAAGCCTACCGCCAGTCTCGCCTGCGTTTCGAGTCGGGGCTGGACAGCTATTTTTCTACCATGGATGCCCAGCGCTCATTGTTTGATGCGCAGCAGAAGTGGGCACAACTGGAGTTGGCGCGGGAGATCAACCAGGTGACGTTGTACAAGGCGTTGGGGGGAGGGTGGAGCCAATCGTTGAAGATGGCGGATCGTTGAGGCGCGCGATACCCTCACACCACAAATCCCTTGTGGGAGCGGGCTTGCTCGCGAAGGCGGTGTGTCAGACGGCATTGTTGTCATCTGGTGCACCGCCTTCGCGAGCAAGCCCGCTCCCACATTTGTATCGCATAATGGCTGAGCCTGGCGTTGTGTCCGGGAATGATTGGGGGGAGATTTGTTGACCTGGCGACGGTATGGTCTTTTGGTGCTGATCGGCACCTTGTCCGCCTGCGGCAATGGCGATTCCCTGGAAAGCTTCGGCGGTCCAACCATGGGCAGCACGTATTCGGTCAAGTACGTGCGTCACGCCGGTCTTCCTGCCCCGGCAGACGTCCAGGTCGAGGTCGAGAAGATCCTGGCGGAGGTCGACCGGCACTTATCGACCTATCGCAGCGACTCGGACATCGCGCAATTCAACGCATTACCGGCCAACCACTGTCGGGTAATGCCTGCGTCGGTCCTGCAATTGGTCCGCGTCGGCGAGCAGCTGTCCATGCAAAGTGCAGGCGCGTTCGATTTGACGGTCGAGCCGCTGCTCAATCTCTGGGGGTTCGGCCCACAGGCCCGTGAAGAAAAAATCCCCACTGCACAGGCGCTGGCCGAGGTGCGTCAACATGTCGGTCACGATCATCTGCGCATTGACGGCGAGCAGCTATGCAAGGACGCCGCCGTGGAAGTCGACTTCAACAGTATCGCCGCCGGTTATGCGCTGGACACGATTGCCGCGAAGCTCACGGCCATGGGCATCCACGACTATCTTGCCGAAGCCACCGGTGAACTCAAGGCCGCCGGCAGGAAACTCGACGGCACCGCATGGCGCATCGCTGTGGAAGAACCTCGCGACGATCAACAGGTGGCCGAGCGCATCATCGCCATCGACGGTTATGGCCTGTCGACTTCGGGTGACTACCGTAACTATTTCGTGCAGGGTGGCCAGCGCTTTTCCCACACCCTCGATGCGCGCACAGGTTTACCGGTCTCACACAACCTGGCGTCTGTCACGGTGATTCATCCTTCAGCGTTGATGGCCGATGGCTTATCGACGCTGTTGCTGATTCTCGGCCCGGAGCAGGGTTGGGACTACGCGGAAAAACACGACATCGGCGCATTTTTTGTGATGCGTGCCGATACAGGTTTCGTCACACGCAGCAGTCACGCCTTTGAGCGTTTGAGTGGCAGGAAAACCGAGTGATTGCGGCGATTCGGGCATTGAAACCTGGCGTTGTAGTGCAGGCAAAACTAGCCTACGACGCGACCAAGGGTTAATGTGCGCGGCGTTGACGCTTCTATAGACTGTGTCCGGGTTCTGCATGGACCCCAAATTGTTCCTTCATGCCACAGATTGGCGTGATTTAGCCGCAGGTGCCGCTGGTGCCGCGGCCTGTTCTGAGGAGTACGCATGGCTGTCTACAACTACGACGTGGTGGTGTTGGGTTCCGGCCCGGCGGGGGAAGGCGCGGCAATGAACGCCGCCAAGGCAGGGCGCAAGGTGGCGATGGTCGATAGCCGTCGCCAGGTCGGCGGCAACTGCACTCACTTGGGCACCATCCCGTCCAAGGCACTGCGTCACTCGGTCCGGCAGATCATGCAGTTCAACACCAACCCGATGTTCCGGGCCATTGGTGAGCCGCGCTGGTTCTCGTTCCCGGACGTGTTGAAAAGCGCCGAGAAAGTGATTTCCAAGCAAGTCGCCTCGCGCACCGGCTACTACGCCCGTAATCGCGTCGACGTGTTCTTCGGCACCGGCAGTTTCGCCGACGAGCAAACCATCGAAGTGGTCTGCGCCAACGGCGTGGTGGAAAAACTGGTGGCCAAGCACATCATCATCGCCACCGGTTCGCGCCCTTATCGCCCGGCCGACATCGATTTCCATCACCCGCGTATCTACGATAGCGACACCATCCTCAGCCTCGGCCACACCCCGCGCAAACTCATCGTCTACGGTGCCGGCGTGATTGGTTGCGAATACGCATCGATCTTCAGTGGCCTGGGTGTACTGGTCGAGCTGGTGGATAACCGCGGTCAGTTGCTGAGCTTCCTCGACTCGGAAATTTCCCAGGCCCTGAGCTACCACTTCAGCAACAACAACATCACCGTTCGCCACAACGAAGAGTACGACCGCGTCGAAGGCGTGGACAACGGCGTTATCCTGCACCTCAAGTCTGGCAAGAAGATCAAGGCCGACGCCTTGCTCTGGTGCAACGGCCGCACGGGCAACACCGATCAGTTGGGCCTGGAAAACATAGGCGTGAAGGTCAACAGTCGTGGCCAGATCGAAGTCGACGAGAACTACCGCACCGGCATCCAGAACATCTATGGCGCGGGCGATGTCATCGGCTGGCCGAGCCTGGCCAGTGCCGCCCACGACCAGGGCCGTTCGGCCGCTGGCAGCATTGTCGACAACGGCAGCTGGCGCTTCGTCAATGACGTGCCGACCGGGATCTATACCATTCCGGAGATCAGTTCGATCGGCAAGAACGAGCAGGAGTTGACCCAGGCCAAGGTGCCGTACGAAGTGGGCAAGGCGTTCTTCAAGAGCATGGCGCGGGCACAGATCGCCGGCGAGCCGCAAGGCATGCTCAAGATCCTGTTCCACCGTGAAACCCTGGAAGTGCTGGGCGTTCACTGCTTCGGTTACCAGGCGTCGGAGATCGTGCACATCGGCCAGGCGATCATGAACCAGCCCGGCGAGCTCAACACCTTGAAGTACTTCGTCAACACCACGTTCAACTACCCGACCATGGCCGAAGCCTATCGGGTTGCCGCGTACGACGGCCTCAACCGGCTTTTTTGAGCGGCTCCGGCCGGTGGCCTGAGCCGGCCGGGGAGACCGATTTCAGCAATTCTCGAGCGTGGCAGTGGCCAAACCGGGAAAGTCTGTAATCAGGCTGTCAACGCCGAAATCAGCGAGCCTGCGCATCAGCGCGGGTTCGTTGACTGTCCACACCGACACATGCAGCCCCTGGCGCTGCGCCTTCTCCAGGCGTTCCGGCGTACACAGGGTCCAGTTCAACGCGAGGATCTCGCAGCCATAGCCTTGCGCAACCTTCAACGGGTCGAGCCAGGCGTATTCGGCCACCAGTCCGCGGGACACGTCCGGCACCAGGTCCAGCGCCGCCTTCAATACTTCCCGTGAACTCGACGTGATGGTGATCTTGTCCAACAGGCCATGTCGTTGCGCCATTTCGCGAATCGCCAGCACCGTTGTGGCGGCGCGGGTGCGTGACGCGCTCTTGACTTCCAGCTGCCAGTGCTCGAAATCGCATTTCTCGAACAGCTCTTCCAGGGTTGGAATCGGGCACGGCGTGATCCAGCCCGGTCCGCCCTTGCGCGCGTCGTAGGTCACCAGCTCTGCCGCCGTGTGCTCCACGACCTTGCCGCGCCGGTCGGTGGTGCGCTTGAGCGTCGGATCGTGGATGACCATCAGCTCGCCGTCCATGGACAGGTGCAGGTCCAGTTCACAACGGCGCACGCCGTGCTTGAGACATTGCTGGAAGCTGGTCAGGGTGTTTTCCGGTGCTTCGCCCTTGGCGCCGCGGTGGCCGTAGATGAGGGTCACGATCGTTCCTTAATTTAAATGCCTGATTCGTTCAGTTCGCGGGCCAGGCGTCGTTCCTGGGCCTGCTTTTGCAAAATGTAGCGCGCCAACAGTTGTCGCTGGGCATCGGTCAAGTGTTCGAACTCGGTGCCGACGTCGTAGCCCTCGCCCTTGCGGTCGCAGTGGGTGACGCGTGCGCGCAGCAACAGGCCCAGGGCCTGTGGCATCAGCACCAGCTTGATCGACAGGCGCGCGTCGGCGGCGATGGGGGTCGGGTGCTGGAAGTCGATGCCGCCTTCGGAAATGATCACCGGCTGGGGTACGCCGATCTGCCCGAGCACGGTGATGGCGATCACCTGGCTGAGCAGATCGATGCGCTTGTTCTGGGATTTGAGGAACGCCGCGAGGTTGCGGTCGCGCTCGCTGATCTGGCGCAGCAGGTGTTGCGACTCGAATTCGCTCAGGTGCAGTTCGCTGAGCAGATTGAATAGCGGGGAAGCATCCTGCAACACTTCCTGCCCTGCGGCTTCAAGGGCGGACAGGGGCCGAATTTCCAGTGCGATCATGTCCTCGATACGGTAGTATTCGCGGCGATCTTCTTCATCTAATGTCGACATGGCGAACCCATGGTAGCGGCGGTGGTCTGAGTGTAAAGCTGGTTATCGACCCCCGCCACAAGGACGTTCCTTTTCCCTCCGAACAAGCCCCGACATGTTCAGACCTCTCTTCGTATTTATCGGCACGCGTTATACCCGTGCAAAGCGTCGCAATCATTTTGTGTCATTCATTTCCCTGACCTCGATGATCGGACTCGCCCTTGGCGTGGTCGTGATGATCGTGGTGCTGTCGGTCATGAACGGCTTCGATCATGAGATGCGTACCCGCGTGCTGGGCATGGTGCCCCACGCGACCATCGAATCCGGCGAGCCGATCAGCGATTGGCAAGGCCTGGCCGCCAAGGTCAAGCAGAACCCGCAGGTAGCGGCCGTGGCGCCGTTCACGCAAATGCAGGGGTTGCTGACCAACAACGGCAAGGTCAACAAGATCCTGCTCAATGCCATCGACCCGGCGCAGGAACGCCAGGTGTCGATCATCGACAACTTCATGCTGCAGGGCAAACTCGACGACCTGGCGCCGGGCGAATTCGGCATCGTCATCGGTGACAAGGCCGCGGCCAAGCTCGGTGCGGCCGTGGGCGACAAGCTGACGTTCGTGGCGCCGGAGGTCACTGTGACGCCCGCCGGGATGTTCCCGCGCATGAAGCGCTTCACCGTGGTCGGCATCTTCCATGTCGGCGCCGGTGAGCTTGATGGTTACCTGGGCATCACCAACCTGCAGGACCTGGCGCGCTTGCATCGCTGGAAACCGGACCAGGTCCAGGGCCTGCGGCTGAAGTTCGACGATCTGTTCCAGGCGCCGCGTGAGGCGTGGAGCATCGCCCGCGAGCTGGGCGAAGACCGCTACTACGCCCGCGACTGGACCCGCACCCACGGCAACCTGTACCAGGCCATCCGCATGGAAAAAGCCATGATCGGCCTGTTGTTGTTGCTGATCGTTGCGGTCGCCGCGTTCAACATCATTTCCACGCTGGTGATGGTGGTGAACGACAAGAAAGGCGATATCGCGATCCTGCGCACCCTCGGCGCCACGCCGGGCACGATCATGCGCACCTTCATGGTCCAGGGCACGGTCATCGGCGTGGTCGGCACGGCCATCGGCGCGGTGGTCGGGATTTTCGCCGCGCTCAACGTCAGCGCAGCGATCTCGGCGCTTGAAGGCCTGATCGGCCACAAGTTTCTCAATGCCGACGTGTATTTCATCGATTACCTGCCGTCGCAAGTGCAGAGCCAGGACGTGGTCATGGTCTGCTGTGCGGCGCTGGTCCTGAGTTTCCTCGCCACCCTGTATCCCGCCTGGCGTGCCGCGCGCACCCAGCCGGCGGAGGCGCTACGTTATGAGTGAGTCGCGCATGAGTGATAAAGCAATCTTGAGCTGCCGCAGCCTGGGCAAATCCTACGAGGAAGGCCCGGAGTCAGTGGAAGTGTTGGCGGGCCTGCAACTGGAGTTGCACCCGGGCGAGCGTGTGGCGATCGTCGGCAAGTCGGGCTCGGGCAAGAGTACCTTGCTCAACCTGCTGGGCGGCCTCGATACGCCGACCAAGGGCAGCGTCTGGCTCGACGGTGAAGAACTGTCGGCGCTGAGCGAAAAGAAGCGCGGCCTGTTGCGTAACCGTGCCCTGGGCTTCGTGTACCAGTTTCACCACCTGCTGCCGGAATTCACTGCCCTGGAAAACGTCTGCATGCCGCTGCTGATCGGCAAGACCGCGATTCCCGAGGCGCGCAAGCGTGCCACGGCGTTGCTGGAGCGGGTCGGCCTGGGCCATCGCCTGGAGCACAAGCCGGCCGAGCTGTCCGGTGGCGAACGCCAGCGTGTGGCCATCGCCCGCGCCCTGGTGAACAACCCCGGCCTGGTGATGCTCGACGAGCCGACCGGCAACCTCGACGCCCACACCGCCCAGGGTATCCAGGACTTGATGCTGGAACTCAGCACTTCGATGCGCACGGCGTTCCTGGTGGTAACCCACGACATGAACCTGGCCCGCCAGATGGACCGCGTCCTGCATTTGCAGGAAGGTTGCCTGACGCCTATCTGACGGGTTGAAACCCGACGGCACTGAAAAGTCCGTCGGGTCTTTTATTTTTATACGGTGCCCCAGCGAATGTTCAGACCGTTATCGATCTTTATCGGCACGCGCTATACCCGCGCCAAGCGCCGCAATCGCTTCGTTTCCTTCATCTCGATGACCTCGATGATCGGCCTCGCCCTGGGCGTGCTGGCGATGATCGTGGTGCTGTCGGTGATGAACGGCTTCCAGCGCGAAATGAGCTCGCGCATCCTCGGCATGGTGCCGCATGCGACCATCGTCGGCGTTAATCCGATCGACGATTGGCAGCCGGTGGCCGCCGCCGCGATGAAAAATCCGCAAGTGACCGCCGCCGTACCGTTCACCGAGATGGAAGGCATGCTGTCCTACAAGGGCACCATGCAGCCGATCCAGGTCAGTGGCGTCGACCCGGCGCTGGAAGGCCATGTGTCGATCGTCGCCAAGCACATCGTCCAGGGGCGGCTGGATGCCCTGAAACCGGGTGAGTTCGGTGTGGTGATCGGCGAAATCACCGCGCGCCGTTTTCGCTTGAACGTGGGCGACAAGATCACCCTGATCGTGCCGGAAGTCAGCAACGCGCCGGGCGGTATCACCCCGCGAATGCAACGGCTGAACGTGGTCGGCGTGTTCAAGGTCGGTGCCGAACTGGACGGTTCGATGGCGCTGATCCACCTCGCCGATGCCGCGCAAATGCAGCACTGGGAGCCGAATCAGGTGCAGAGCGTGCGCCTGGCGGTGAAGGACATGTATGCGGCGCCGCAAGTGTCGGGCGACATCGCAAACGCCCTCGGCGCAGCCTACAAGGCTGACGACTGGACCCACACCCAGGGCAGCCTGTTCAGCGCCATGAAGATGGAAAAAACCATGATTGGCCTGTTGCTGCTGATGATTGTCGCGGTGGCCGCGTTCAACATCATCGCGACCTTGATCATGGTGGTGAACGACAAGGGTGCGGACATCGCGATTTTGCGCACCATCGGCGCCACGCCACGGCAGATCATGGCGATCTTCATCGTGCAGGGTACGGTGATCGGGGTTGTCGGCACATTGATCGGTGGGGTGTTGGGCGTGATTGCGGCGTTGAACGTCAGCGCCATGGTCGGCTGGGTAGAGCGGGTCAGTGGCCAGCACATCTTCAGTTCCGACGTGTATTTCGTCAGCAACCTACCCTCTGAGTTGCAGGGCGCGGACGTGGCCCTGATCTGCACGGCGGGGTTTGTCATGAGCTTCTTGGCCACGGTTTACCCGGCGTGGCGGGCGGCGAAGGTCGAGCCGGCTACCGCATTGCGCTATTCGTAAGCCGTTACACCGCCTTCGTCGGAACGCCGCCCGGAGCAAGCTCGCTCCGGGCGGCGTTCCGACGAAGGGGTCAGGACTGCTGGCCTCATTCTCCCTTTGGTAACTCAATCACAAACCGCGTCCACCCATTTTCCGATTCACAACGAATCTGCCCACCATGGGCGCGGACAATCGACTGGGTAATCGCTAACCCCAATCCCGCATGCTCGCTGCTGCCTTCATGGCGCGCCGGGTCTGCGCGGTAGAAGCGATCGAACAGGCGTGGCAGCAGATCTGCCGGAATTCCTTCACCGCTGTTTTCCACCGACAGGCTCAAGCTTTTGGCCTGGTCGTTGATCCGCACCCGAACCTCACCCCCGGCCGGGGTAAAGCGCAACGCATTGTCCAGCAAGTTGGACAGCGCCCGGCGCAACATGTTGCGGTCGCCTTGCAGGCGGGCATCGCCATCACGGCTCAACGTCACTCGCGCGTCTTCGGCCAGGGGCGCAAAAAACTCCAGCAACAGGTCCACTTCCTCTGCCAGCTCCAACGGTTCGCGCTTGGGCATCAACAGCCCGTGGTCGGCCTTGGCCAGGTAAAGCATGTCGTTGACCAGTTGCGCCATCCATTGCAGCTCCTCGAGGTTACTGTGCAGCGCTTCGCGGTAATCCTCGAGGGGGCGGGGGCGGGTGAGGGTGACCTGGGTGTGGGTCAGCAGGTTTGACAGCGGGGTGCGAAGTTCATGGGCAATGTCGGCGGAGAACGCCGACAGGCGCTGGAAGGAGTCGTCGAGACGCCCGAGCATGGCGTTGAAATGGTGGGCCATTTCCGCCAGCTCCGGCGGCATGTCTTCTTCCGGCAGGCGTGCGTTGAGCGATTGCGCCGAGACACCACTGGCGACTGCGCTCATGCGGCGTAACGGTCGCAGCCCGCTGCGTGCGGCCCAGGCGCCGAGCAGGGCGGTGGCCAGGGCGGACAGGCCGACGGTCAGCCAGATCAGGTGTTGCATGCGCTGCAGGAAATGCTGGTGATGGGTGATGTCCAGCAGCAAGCTCAATTGCGGCGAATCGGGTGTGTCGGGGTACAGCGGTGCGTTCAGCACGCGGTAGTCGGTGCCATCGTGGCTCACCGTGGACAGTCCGGGTTGGCGCGGCAAGGTCTGCGGCAGGTTGGAGGAGCTGTCATACCAGCGGCGGCCATCGCTGCCACTGATGCGCAGTGAAAGATCGGCCTGCCGGCTCAACTCGTCGGCCAGCCGGGCGTCACGCTGGCTTGATTGAATGTCCGGCAATGCCCGTCGCAAGCCAATCAGCTTGTCCTCGAGCAACTGCTGGTCAAGCTCGATGAAGTGCGCCTCGCTGGCGCGGCTGAACAGCACGCCGGCGAACAGCGAGACCACGGCGGTGCATGCGGCGAATAACAGGGCCAGGCGAGCGCTCAAGGACAGCCGGCGCATCAGCACTGGCGCTCTTCGAGCACATAGCCCATGCCGCGCACGGTATGGATCAGTTTGTTCGGGAACTCGTCGTCGATCTTCAAGCGCAAGCGGCGGATCGCGACTTCGATGACGTTGGTGTCGCTGTCGAAATTCATGTCCCAGACCTGGGACGCGATCAGCGATTTGGGCAGGACTTCGCCCTGGCGGCGCAGAAGCATTTCCAGCAGGGCGAACTCCTTTGCGGTCAGGTCGATGCGCTGGCCGCCGCGCTCGACCCGGCGGCGGATCAGGTCCAGGCGCAAGTCGGCCAGTTGCAGGCTGGTTTCCTGGGGCGTGCTGCTGCCACGGCGCAAAAGGCTGCGGACCCGGGCGAGCAATTCGGAGAAGGCGAATGGCTTGACCAGGTAATCGTCGGCGCCCAGTTCCAGGCCATAAACCCGGTCCTCGACGGCGTCCCGGGCGGTCAGGAACAGCACTGGCGTGTCGAGGCCGGCGCTGCGCACCGCTTGCAGGATCTGCCAGCCGTCGCGGCCGGGCAGCATCACATCGAGAATCAGCAGGGCATAGTCGCCACTCAAGGCCAGTTGCTGGCCAGTGCTGCCGTCGGCCACCAGTTCCGTATTGAACCCGGCCTCGGTCAGGCCCTGGCGCAGGTAATGGCCGGTTTTCGGTTGGTCTTCGACGATCAGCAGTTTCATGGGCGACTCGGGCTAAATGGAACGACAGCGTTATACCGTGGGCGACGAGGCTGCGGGCCTTGCTGACAAAGTTGTAATTTGGCTGTCAGGTAAAGGGCAGCGGTGACAGTTTAGAGTTTTCCACAGGCTGAACCTTAATCTTGTTGGAGTACTTCGATGTTTTTGCGTAAATCCGTGTTGCTGGCCAGCTGTCTGTTGGCACTGGGTTCGCCGGTTTGGGCGGCTCCAGAGGTTACCTATGATTTTGGTCAACCGGCCCCGGCAGCCAAGGCGACCCGTAGCGTGGAGGTGGTCATGGCTGACATGACATTCACCCCCAAGTCTATCGAGATCAAGGCAGGGGAGACCGTGCGTATCGTGCTGGTGAATAAAGGCCAGTTGCTGCACGAATTCAACCTCGGCGATGCAGCGATGCATGCCCGGCACCAACAGGAAATGTTGCAGATGCAACAGAGCGGCATGCTTACGCCTACCGGCATGAAGGCAATGGACCACGGCGCCATGGCCGGAATGGGGCATGCCATGCAGCACGACGACCCCAATAGCGTGCTGGTGGCGCCTGGCAAGACCGCCGAGCTGACCTGGACCTTCAGCAAGGCCACTCGCCTGGAATTTGCCTGCAACATCCCCGGTCATTACCAGGCCGGCATGGTCGGCAAGTTGACTGTCAGTCAGTAAGCACTCAAAGGCTGCGGCAAAGGCTGGTAGAATCCGCTGATTCTTCAGTCAGGTTTCCGCCATGCATCCCGCAGCCGAACACTCGCCGCTGGGCAAATCCAGCGAATACATCGCCACTTACACGCCGTCCCTGCTGTTCCCGATCCCGCGTACCGCGAAGTGGGCCGAGCTCGGCCTGACGGCTCAGACACTGCCGTACAAGGGCGTGGATTTCTGGAATTGCTTCGAACTGTCGTGGTTGTTGCCATCGGGCAAGCCGGTGGTGGCGATCGGCGAGTTCAGCATCCCGGCGGATTCGCCGAACATCATCGAGTCGAAGTCGTTCAAGCTCTACCTCAACTCCTTGAACCAGACGCCGTTCGCCGACACCGCGAGTCTTGAAGCGACCCTGGCCAAGGACCTGTCGGCCGCGGCCGGCAAGCCTGTGGGCGTGCGCATCCGCAGCCTGAAAGAGGTCGAGGCCGAAGGCGTGGTGGCGTTGCCCGGCGTGTGCATTGACGATCTGGACATCAGCGTCAGCAACTACGAGCACCCGCGCCCGGAACTGCTGCGTTGCGATGAGTCGCGCATTGTCGAGGAGAGCGTGCACAGCCATTTGCTCAAGTCCAATTGCCCGGTGACCAGTCAGCCGGACTGGGGCAGCGTGGCGGTGGAGTACCGTGGCGCGGCGCTGGATCACGCAAGCCTGCTGGAATACATCGTCAGCTTCCGCCAGCACTCGGACTTCCATGAGCAGTGCGTGGAGCGGATTTTCCTTGATCTGCAGCGGTTGCTGAAACCGGAGAAATTGACGGTGTATGCGCGTTATGTGCGGCGGGGTGGGCTGGATATCAATCCGTATCGCAGTACCGAAGAGGTGCAGCTGCCGAACCATCGCCTGGTCCGTCAGTAACGATTCATTGTGTAGGAGCGAGCATGCTCGCGAAAAACCAGAGGGCAACGCGGGGCATCAGGTTTCCCGCGTTATCGTTGACCTCCATCGCGAGCATGCTCGCTCCTGCAGGGGATTTCTGCGTTTGGTTCAGATTCCCATGCTGTGCAGGGCCGTGCCAATCTGGCGCAGCGTGCTGGCGAGGGTCGGGTGTTCGAGTTCGAAGCGATCGACAGCCAGGTTGACGTTATCGGCGAGGCTCGAGTCCTGTGTCTTGGTTTCGAGCTCCAGCTCAAATTCGATCTTCTGCATCAGTTCGCGCAGGTCGTCACGCTCTGCGTCGGTCAGCGGAGGATTCTGTTCCAATTGCTCGCGCAGGGCATTGAGCTGTTCTTGCAGTTCGCGGGCAGACATGGCGTTCTTCCTTTTATCGATAGGCACTGGCATAGACCGCGACGGCGCGCCAAAGGTCTATGGCTTACCTTTAGATTAATCCACCCGCGCGTAACCTGCATGATCTGAATCAGGGCTTTTCGCCCTTGAGCCGACGCAAGCTGATGTCGGCCAGGCAAGTGTCGAGTTCACCAAGGTGATCGATTACCGAATGCACGCCCAGGCCGAACAGCTGCACCGTTGCCTTGCTGCGCTTGATGTCGCGCTCCTGCGCGGACAATGCCTGCCATTGCTCGGGCGAAAGCCCGCAGAGCGAGCCACAGGACGCCAGGCCGATGGTCCACAAGCCGGCATTGAGTCCCGATTGCAGCAGTCGTGGTTCGCCGCTGACCAGCACGCAGCCATCGAGTCTTTCGATGTCCAGCGCCATCAAGGCTTGCCAACACGCATCGGGCGCCGGCCAGGGTTTGATTGTTTCAGCGTATTGCGAAGGTCTTATCCATTGCGGCAGGCCGCCGGCCAATGCCTGGCTGATGGCGGGGGAGAGCTCATCGAGCCAGGCGCAGGGGATTTGCTGGCGCTGCAGGCTGATCAGACTGTCCAGGGCGCCGGGGGTGGCTTGTGCGTGATCAGTGCCTGGGTTGCCCTGAAGGCGCGTGCGGGCACCGAAATCCACCAGGCAGCCACTCAGCCCGAACAGCACGGCAGTCAGGTTCGGCGCATTTTGCGGGGTGGTTTCGGCGTGCGGCATATCAACGTCCCTGAAATAGTCTCAAGGCTAGAGGGCGACGGTGACAGTTGAGTGACACTGTTGTGAATTGCTCGCATTCTGCCAAGATCGTGCGCGGGGACGGGCCCCATGCTGCCTAAAGTGGCCGAATCGTCTTATACTGGCAGCCTTTGCGCCGGGCCAAGCGTCCGGCGACGGTATAGTCCAAGGAGTTTTTTTATGCGCTGGAGCAATCCTCTCGCTCGGCTTTGTGTATGCGCCGGTGCGCTGCTGATTCCGTTTGCTGCGCAGGCAGCCTCGGAAGATGATCCTTGGGAAGGCATCAACCGTCCGATCTTCAAGTTCAACGACTTCGTCGACACCTATGCCCTCAAGCCTCTGGCCCAGGGCTATCAGTTCGTGACACCGCAGTTTCTTGAAGATGGCATCCACAACATGTTCCGCAACGTCGGCGACGTGACCAACCTCGCCAACGATATCCTGCAGGCCAAGCCCACCGCCGCGGGTGTCGACACCGCGCGACTGATCTTCAACACCACCTTCGGCGTGCTGGGCTTCTTCGACGTGGGTACCCACATGGGGCTGCACCGCAACGACGAAGACTTTGGCCAGACCCTCGGTTACTGGGGCATGGGCAGCGGGCCTTATGTGATGCTGCCGCTCCTGGGGCCTAGCACCGTGCGTGATGCGCCATCCAAGTTCGTCGATAGCTACACCGGTCCTTATCCGTACATCAACGACGTGCCGGTGCGTAATTCGATCTTCGGCCTGAACATCGTCGATACCCGGGCGGACCTGCTGTCCTCCGAGAAGTTGATTACGGGCGACAAGTACACGTTCATCCGCAACGCCTATCTGCAGAACCGCGAATTCAAGGTGAAGGATGGTCAGGTCGAAGACGATTTCTGATCCACAGCGGTAAAAAGAAGGCGGCCATCGAGCCGCCTTCTGCATTTTTGTCGTTCGCCAGGACCTTTCATTGGGTTTCGGTCAGGACGGTTCTTATAACTCCCGGTGATTTCAAAAGTGCCGGCGCCAAGCGACCATCGGCGTGAGCTTGAAACGCCTCGCGGATGGGAGTACCGTCTGCGCCTTAGAAGGGCACCTCTGGTGTACGTGTGGATCGGGTAAATGCTCGAAAACAGTGCGCCAGAGAGGCTAGAAAGCGAATCCAGTAGTCAGAGCCGGGCCAAAATCCGCGCCGCTACGCCAACCTAATTCTGGCGCCGTTTGCCCACATGCCAAAAACCAGTGCCACGCTGCTGATAATCGATGATGACGAGGTAGTGCGCGCGAGCCTCGCGGCCTATTTGGAAGACAGTGGTTTCAGCGTCCTGCAGGCCAGCAACGGTCAGCAGGGTCTTCAGGTATTCGAGCAAGACAAGCCCGACTTGGTCATCTGCGATCTGCGCATGCCACAGATGGGCGGACTCGAACTCATCCGCCAGGTCACCGAGCTTTCGCCGCAAACACCGGTGATCGTGGTGTCGGGCGCCGGCGTAATGAACGATGCGGTCGAGGCCTTGCGCCTGGGCGCGGCGGATTACCTGATCAAGCCTCTCGAAGATCTGGCCGTGCTCGAGCACTCTGTGCGTCGGGCCCTGGATCGTGCGCGCCTGCTGATGGAAAACCAGCGCTATCGCGAGAAGCTGGAGAAGGCCAACCGCGAGCTCGCCGCCAGCCTCAACCTGCTCCAGGAAGACCAGAACGCCGGTCGCCAGGTGCAGATGAACATGCTGCCGGTCAGCCCCTGGGCCATCAACGACTTCAAGTTTGCCCACCAGATCATCCCGTCGCTGTACCTGTCGGGGGATTTTGTCGACTATTTCCGGGTCGACGAGCGCCGCGTGGCGTTCTACCTGGCGGATGTTTCCGGGCACGGTGCTTCTTCAGCCTTTGTCACTGTGCTGTTGAAATTCATGACCACGCGCCTGTTGTTCGAGTCCAAGCGCAGCGGTACCTTGCCGGAATTCAAGCCGTCTGAGGTGCTTGGGCATATCAACCGGGGCCTGATCAGTTGTAAGCTGGGCAAACACGTCACAATGGTCGGTGGAGTCATCGACGAGGAGACAGGTTTGTTGACCTATAGCATCGGTGGTCATTTGCCGTTGCCTGTGTTGTACACACCCGACAGTGTCAGTTATCTGCAAGGGCGTGGTCTGCCGGTAGGCCTCTTCAATGAAGCCACCTACGAAGATCACGTGCTGGAGTTGCCGCCGACGTTCAGCCTGACGCTGATGTCAGATGGCATTCTGGACCTTTTGCCAGAACCCACACTCAAAGAAAAAGAAGCTGCGTTGCCCGAACGGGTCAAGGCGGCGGGCGGCAGCCTGGATGGCCTGCGGCAGGTTTTTGGATTGGCCACGCTAGGGGAGATGCCGGATGATATCGCCCTGTTGGTGTTGAGCAGGAATCTTTGATGAGTACCGGTAGAATCCAGTTCGCCGAACAGGACGGCACCTTTGTCCTGAAATTCGTCGGTGAAGTTCGCCTGACCCTGTGTTCGGCGTTGGATGCGACTATTGATCGGATCTTCACCGCGTTGAATTTCAACGCGATCGTGATCGACCTGACCGAGACCCGCAGCATCGACAGCACGACTTTGGGCCTGTTGGCCAAATTGTCGATCCTGTCGCGGCAGAAGGTCGGGCTGCTGCCGACCGTGGTCACCACCCACGAAGACATCACCCGTCTGTTGCAGTCGATGGGGTTCGAGCAGGTGTTCAACATCGTCGACCAGCCAGTGCCATGCCCGGAATGCCTGGACGACCTGCCTGATCAGGATCAGTCGGAAGAAGTGGTGCGGATCAAGGTGCTGGAAGCGCACAAGATCCTCATGGGGCTGAACGACTCCAATCGTGAAGCCTTTCATGACCTGGTGAATGCGCTGGAGCGGCATTGATGGTTGGCCGGGCTGGCCCCTTCGCGAGCAGGCTCGCTCCCACAGGGGAGCGAGTTACGTAATACGAAGGACATTGTGGGAGCGAGCCTGCTCGCGAAGGCGTCAGAAAGATCGCCACATCCAATCAGGACGCACAAAAAAGGGCGAACCCACCAAGGTTCGCCCTTTTTGCATTTCGCCGATTCAGATCACAGCTTGGCCTGCAACAACGCCTCCAGCTTCTCCTGGTCACGGGCGAACTGGCGAATGCCCTCGGCCAGTTTCTCGGTCGCCATGGCGTCCTCGTTGGATAGCCAGCGGAATTGCGCTTCATTGAGGTTCAAGCGCGCTTCACCGGCATTGCCCGGCGCCAGTTTGCGCTCCAGCTTGCCGGTGTCTGCCGCCAGCTTGTCGATCAGGTCCGGGCTGATGGTCAGGCGGTCGCAGCCGGCCAGTTGCTCGATCTGGCCGAGATTGCGGAAGCTTGCGCCCATGACCACGGTCTTGTAGTCATTGGCCTTGTAATAGTTGTAGATGCGGGTCACCGACTGCACGCCTGGATCGTCCGCGCCGACGAAGTCGTTACCGGTGGCTTTCTTGTACCAGTCGTAGATGCGGCCCACGAACGGCGAAATCAGGAATACCCCGGCGTCGGCACAGGCAGCGGCCTGGGCAAACGAGAACAGCAGGGTCAGGTTGGTCTGGATGCCTTCCTTTTCCAGGATCTCGGCAGCGCGGATGCCCTCCCAGGTGGAGGCGATCTTGATCAGCACCCGGTCACGGCCGATGCCGGCGTTTTCGTACAGCTCGATCAGACGATGCGCGCGCTTCAAGACGGCGTCCGTGTCGAACGACAGGCGTGCATCCACTTCGGTGGAAATGCGGCCAGGAATCACCTTGAGGATTTCCTGCCCCACCGCGACGCCAAAACGGTCGCTGGCCAGGCCTACATCGCCCTTGCAGTCGCTGACGCAGGCGTTCAGCAATTCGGCATAAGCGGGAATCGACGCCGCCTTGAGCAGCAACGACGGGTTGGTGGTGGCGTCCACGGGTTTGACGCGAGCGATTGCTTCGAAGTCGCCGGTATCGGCAACCACAGTGGTCATCTGTTTGAGTTGTTCCAGCTTGGAAGTCATGGGCGTGCTCTGTCCTATGGGTCTGATGACATTACCCGAGCGCTGACAGCCACTCAAGGGCATGTAGGTGTATCGACGACCCCAGTGGCAACAACCGCGAAACGGCTGTTTGAATGGTGGGGCGCGGTATCGGTAGATTCGATACCGAAACGCCGCGCAGGTTCCAGGCAACTGACCGGTTGTGCGGATTCATATAGACCTGTGGGAGATTCTATGG